>NZ_DAIPZF010000006.1:0-49296 GCF_036782355.1 Cypionkella sp. | reverse complement strand
CGCCGCCCGCGCGATTCGACGTTCAGCCGCAGCAAAGGCTCGGTGTTCGAAGCGCGCAGATTGAACCGCCATGTGCCAAACTCAAGGCTCAAGCCGTCCAGATCGTCGCGGCCCTGCGCTTGTGGCGCATAAATCGCCTCAATCGCGGCCACGGCTGCGGCGACATCTTGCACCCGAAAATTGATCTCGCCCGAAGACGGAAAGGCCGCGCGGCGCAGTTCCAAGAGTTCGGCCAAAGACCGCCCCGAACGCCCGATCAATTCCACCACCAAAAGCCAAGGGATCATCCCCGAATCGCAGCACATAAAGTCGCGAAAATAGTGATGCGCCGACATCTCGCCGCCATAAACCGCGCCGGTGTCGCGCATGGTTTGCTTTAAAAACGCATGGCCGGTGCGCGCGGCAATCGCCCGCCCGCCCGCCGTGGCGACGATGTCTTGGGTGTTCCAGACCACACGCGGGTCATGCACAATGCCCGCCCCCGGCTCTTTGGCCAGAAAAACCTCGGCCAAAAGCCCGACGATATATTCGCCCGCCACGAAATTGCCCGCCGCATCAAACAGAAAACAGCGGTCAAAATCGCCATCCCAAGCCACGCCCAGATCGGCCCCCACCGCGCGCACCAGCTCCGCCGTCGCGGGCTGGTTTTCAGGCAAAAGCGGGTTGGGAATGCCGTGAGGAAAGCTGCCGTCAGGGTCGTGATGCAGGCGCACAAACTCCAGCGGCGCACCGCGCGTGCCCAAGCCTTGCGCAATCGCATCAAAGGTCGGCCCAGCCGCACCATTTCCCGCATTGACCACAATCTTCAAAGGCCGCAAGGCTGCCACATCCACAAAGCCCAAAACCGCCTCAACAAACTGCGCCCGCACCGCTGAGGCATCGCGCAGCACCCCGCCCGGCTGATCCGGCGCAAAATCGCCGCTCTCGGCCAAGGCTTTGATCGCGGCCAAACCGCTGGCGCTGTCCAAAGGCGCCGATCCGCGCCGCACCATCTTCATGCCGTTGTAATCCATCGGATTATGCGATGCCGTGACCTCGATCCCGCCATCCGCCGCCAAGGCTGTGGTGGCAAAATACATCTCTTCGGTGCCACAAAGCCCCAGATCCAAAACCTCGACCCCCGCCTGCAACAAGCCCTCGGCGACGGCCTCAGCCAGCTCTTGTGACGAGGCCCTGCAATCGCGCCCCAAAACCACCCGCTTTGCGGCCAATCCTTCGGCAAAAGCCCGCCCGATGCGCCGCGCAATCTGCGGGGTCAACTCCGCGCCCAACTTGCCGCGAATGTCATAGGCCTTAAAACAGCTATAGCTTTGCATCAGTTCAATCCGTGCTCAAATTCGCTGTCACCTTAGCCAAGCGCGGGGCCAAATGCAAAAGCTTCGCACCCCTGCTTTTCAAACCGACCCCAGCCGCCTATAACAGCGCAACCTTGCAAGGAGCCCGCGATGCGCAGCGCCCAGATCACCCGCACGACCCATGAGACCGCAATCGCCGTCAGCCTCAACCTTGATGGCACGGGAATATCCACCTGCCAAACCGGCATCGGGTTTTTCGACCATATGCTCGACCAACTCGCGCGCCATGCACTGATCGACCTAACCGTTCAGGCCAAGGGCGATCTGCACATTGATGACCACCACACGGTAGAAGACACCGGCATCGCGCTCGGCCAAGCTCTGGCCAAAGCGCTGGGCGATAAAACCGGCATCCGCCGCTATGGCCACTTCCAGCTTGCGATGGATGACGCCCAAGTCGCCTGCGCGCTCGATCTGTCTGCCCGCCCCTATCTGATCTGCAACCTGCCCTTCCCTGCCGCCAAAATCGGCAGCTTTGACACCGAACTGGTGCGCGAGTTTTTCCAAGCCCTCGCCACCCACGGCGGCATCACCCTGCACATCGACCTGATCCACGGCTTCAACAACCACCACATAGCCGAAGCCGCCTTCAAAGCGCTGGCGCGTGCGCTGCGCCAAGCAGTCGAGCCTGATCCGCGGATGGCAGGACAACTCCCCTCAACCAAAGGCGCGCTTTAGCCTTTCATCTGTCTCTAAATATCCCCGCCGGAGGCCCCGCCGCCGGACACCCCCACGCAAGGCAACCCCATGCTCACCGTCCTGGTTGACTACGATTCCGGCAATCTGCATTCCGCAGAAAAAGCCTTCCAACGCATGGCGCAGGAAACCAACGCGGGTGAGGTGCTGGTCTCCTCAAAGCCCGAAGATGTCGCCCGCGCCGACCGCATCGTGCTGCCAGGCGATGGCGCCTTCCCCGCCTGCAGACGCGCCTTGGGCAGCTATGGCGGCCTGTTTGAGGCCATCGAAGAGGCCGTAACCCTCCGCGCCCGTCCCTTCCTTGGCATCTGCGTCGGCATGCAAATGATGGCAAGCTGGGGGCGCGAATACCAAGACACCGCCGGATTTGACTGGATCGCAGGCGAGGTGACCCATATCGCCCCGAAAGACCCCAGCCTGAAAGTGCCGCATATGGGCTGGAACGACCTGATCATCGACACCCCCCATCCGGTTCTGGCGGGGATCTCGAACGGCGATCACGCCTATTTTGTGCATTCCTATCAATTCCACGTAACCCAGGCCGCCGAGCGTCTGGCACATGTCGATTACGCAGGCGACATCACAGCAGTGATAGGCCGCGACACCATGGTTGGCATGCAGTTCCACCCGGAAAAATCGCAAGCCACAGGGCTACGCATGATCGGCAATTTTCTAACCTGGAAACCCTAAGACGCTGCGCCCCCGTCTGACGCCTTATCGCCTCAGGGTTTCGGGGGAACGCTCCGCGGGGGATATTTAGAGACAGATGAAACCAAAGCGCTTGATTTCATCTGTCTTCAAATATCCCCGCCGGAGGCTTCTAAGGCTGTGGCAGGGCGCGGGCGGCTTTTTCTGCGATGCCAGAGGTGCCTTCGCGCCGCGCAAGTTCGGCCTCGACATCGGCCAAAGTCAGATCGCGCGCGGCCAGCATCACCAAAAGGTGGTAAAGCACATCGGCGGCCTCTGCCGTCAGTTTGGCGCGGTCGCCCTTAACCGCCTCGATGATCGCCTCGATCGCCTCTTCGCCAAATTTCTCGGCGCATTTTTCGGGGCCTTTGGCGAGCAGCTTTGCCGTCCACGAGCCATCAGGATCGGCGGATTTACGGGCGGCTATGGTCTCGGAAAGTCGGGTCAGGGCGCTCATGTCAGCCTCATCGGGATGCCGGCGGCGGCCATATGGGCTTTGGCCTCGCCGATGGTGAATTCGCCAAAGTGAAAGATCGAGGCCGCCAGCACCGCAGAGGCGCCGCCTTTGGTGACGCCTTCGACCAGATGATCCAGCGTGCCGACCCCGCCCGAGGCGATCACCGGCACCGAAACCGCATCCGATATCGCGCGGGTCAGCGGCAGGTTGAAGCCCGCGCGGGTGCCGTCGCGGTCCATCGAGGTGAGCAAAATCTCGCCAGCCCCCTTGGCCACCATCAGGCGCGCGAAGTCGACCGCGTCGATGCCGGTGGCTTTGCGCCCGCCATGGGTGAAAATCTCCCATTTTCCGGGGCTTACAGTTTTGGCGTCAATCGCCACCACGATGCATTGCGAGCCAAAGCGGTCGGCGGCTGCGGCCACGACATCGGGGTCAGCCACGGCTGCCGAGTTGAAAGAGACCTTATCCGCCCCCGCCAGCAACAGCGCGCGCACATCTTCGTGGCTGCGCACGCCGCCGCCCACTGTCAGCGGCATAAAGCAGGCCTCGGCGGTGCGGGTGACCAGATCGAACATGGTGCCGCGGTTTTCATGGGTGGCGTGGATGTCCAGAAAGCACAGCTCGTCCGCGCCTGCGGCATCATAGGCGCGCGCGGCCTCGACCGGATCGCCGGCATCGCGCAGGCCGACAAAGTTCACGCCCTTGACCACGCGGCCATCGGCGACATCTAGGCAGGGGATCAGGCGGGTTTTCAGCATCGCTTGACCCTAGCCTTTGTGCGGCGCGGTGGCGAGGGTTTTGAGGGCGGCGGCCAGATCAATCGCGCCGTCGTAAAGCGCGCGCCCCGAAATCGCGCCCGCAATCACGCCGGTATCGCGCAGCGCGATCAGATCGGCCATCCGCGACACCCCCCCCGAGGCGATCACCGGGATGCGCACCGCGCGGCCCAGCGCCTCGGTGGCCTCGATATTGGGGCCCTGCATCGCGCCGTCGCGGTCGATGTCAGTATAGATCAGCGCGGCCACGCCGGCGTCTTCAAACGAAAGCGCCAGATCGGTGACCTTGACCGTGGTCTCGGTGGCCCAGCCTTTGGTGGCGACCATGCCTTTGCGCGCATCAATGCCCACGGCGACTTGGCCTGGAAAGGCGCGGGCTGCCTCGCGCACCAATGCGGGGTTTTCCACCGCCACCGTGCCCAAGATCACCCGCGTCAGCCCCTTTTCCAGCCACATCGCGATGGTCGCCATATCGCGGATGCCGCCGCCAAGCTGGGTTGGCACTTTCACCGCGGCCAAAATAGCCTCGACGGCCGCGCCATTCACCGGCGTGCCTGCAAAAGCGCCGTTCAGATCGACCAGATGCAGCCATGCGCAGCCCGCATCTTGAAACTTCAGCGCTTGGGCTGCGGGGTCATCGCCAAAGACTGTGGCCGCCGACATCTCGCCGCGCAGCAGCCGCACGCATTGGCCGTCTTTAAGATCAATTGCGGGGTAAAGGATCATGGCAGCCTCCGGTTTCGCTTGCACAGGCTCTTAAGCAGATGGGCCGTGATTGCCAAGGCTGATCGGACCCAACGTCAGGCTTGCAAGCTTTAGAATTCGCGGCACACTGAGTTGAAATCTTCAGGGAGGAAGAGAATGATACGGAAACTTGCGCTATCGGCGGGTTTTGCCCTTGTGGCCAGCACAGGCTTTGCCGGAAATCCGGTGGAAGGGGTTTGGAAAACATCCGTGGATGACAATGGCAATTATGGCCACATCGAGGTCACGCCCTGTGGCGAAGCCTTTTGCGGCATCTTGGTCAAGTCTTTTGACGGCAGCGGTAAAGCGATGGCAAGCGACAATATCGGCAAGCGAATCATTTGGGATATGAAGCCCGCCGCCGAGGGCAGCTATGACAGCGGCAAGATCTGGTCACCCGATCGCGACAAGACCTATGCCTCGAAAATGCAGCTGAACGGCGATTCTTTGGCGGTTCAGGGCTGCGTGATGTTCATCTGTCGCGATGGCGGCACTTGGACACGGGTGAAATAGCGCAGGTTTCGGGTCGTCTTTGCGCGCCGCGGGGCCCAGCCTTGCGGCGTGCAAGGGGGAGGAAACATGGATAAAACCGCAGGCGAGGCGATAGGTGATGCGGCTTGGGCGGCCCTTCGCGCCCGAGGGGCTTGGCCGGGAATTTACGGCGTGACCAGCACCGGGATTTTCTGCCGCTTTGGCTGCCCCTCCCGAATAGCCTTGCGCCCCAACATCAGGGTTTTCCCCGCCCCTGCCGCCGCCTTGGCCGCAGGGTTTCGCCCCTGCAAGCGCTGTGGCGGTGGGGTCTAGGCGCGCTTTGGCAGGCCCAAGCGCGGGATCTCGATCGCGGGGCAGCGGTTCATCACCACCGCCACACCGCGCGCGCGCGCCACTTCGGCTGCGGCCGCGTCTTCGACGCCCAGTTGCATCCAGACAGCCGTCAGATCGGGGCTGGCGGCCAAAGCCTCGGCCACCACCGCGCCCGCTTCTTCTGAGCGGCGGAAAATATCGACCATATCAAAGCCGCCCTCAATCTCTGCAAGCGAGGCGCGCACCGCTTCACCTGCGACGATTTCGCCGACTTGGCCGGGGTTCACCGGAATGACGCGGTAACCCTGTGCGGTAAGATAGGCGGCAACGCGGTGGCTGGGGCGGTCGGGCTTGGGCGACCAGCCGACAAGGGCGATGGTTTTTACACGGGTCAGAACATCGCGGATCAGGGCATCTTCGGTCATGACGGGGCCTTTCAAATAAAAAGACGCCCGCGCCAGAGGCACGGGCGTCAAGGTGTGGAACGAGGGACAATAAACAAGCGGTGCGGGGTTCCATTTCCGCAGCTCATGTCTTCAAGATGGGCGTTTTGACCAAAGATATAAGGGGCGCTCGCAGCTTTGTGATTACGCACAGGCTGCAAGCGGGTTTGGCCAAGGCCAGCGCGCCTAGGCTTTGTCATGACGCGTGGCGGCCGCATAAAGCCCCACCGCCGCGGCATTCGAGACGTTCAGGCTGCCAAAGGCCCCGGCAAAGGGAATGCGCGCGATAACATCGCAGGTCTCGCGGGTTTTTTCGCGCAGGCCCGGGCCTTCGGCGCCCAAAACCAAAGCGACCGGATGGGTGCCAACGCTGGCCATCGCAGCGCCCAATTCCACCGTGCCGTCGCCGTCCAACCCGATCATGCGGTAGCCCATGGCCTTCAGCTCTTCCATCGCCTCGGCCAGATTGGTGACCTTAAGATAAGGCTGCCGCTCAAGCGCACCGCTGGCGGTTTTCGCCAAAGCGCCGGTTTCAGGCGCGGAATGGTGACGCGGTGCGATCACGGCGCGCGCGCCAAACACCTCGGCCGAGCGCAAAACCGCGCCGACGTTATGCGGATCGGTGACCCGGTCCAGCAGCACCACCAAAGGCGCGCCCTCGCCCGAGATCGCGACATCAGCCAGCTTGCCCCAGTTCAGCGGCTTGACCTCCATCGCAGCACCTTGGTGGACCGAGCCTTCATCGATGGGCACATCAAAGCGGCGCGGATCGGCGATTTCGGGCTGAATGCCGGCGGCGGCGACCGCCTCTTCCAGCTTATCAAGTGCATTTTTGGTGACAACCAGCCGGATTTTTTCCCGCGCGGGGTTCATCAGCGCATCGCGCACCGCATGCAGGCCAAAGAGCCAAACTGTTTCACGCGCCTCGGCACGGCGCGCACGCTCTTTATCTACCACCCAAGACGGTTTCTTATCACCCGACATGTCTTTATCACCCTTATTCTCGCAAGCGCCGACAATGCGCAAAGCCAAGCTTGGGCGCAAGTGGGGCAGATGCGGAATTTCCATCGGCACCTCTTGACGCCCCCCAGCGCTTTCGGTAATCCCCCTCTCATGTTGGGCGACGCGCTGCAAGGTGCGGCAGTGGACTGTAACTCCGCCGAGGTGACTCACGCCTGGTTCGATTCCAGGGTCGCCCACCATATCCTTCTTTCCTTGTTGTGAAATCAATGCCCTGCGGGGCGGCTTGGTGTTTTGGCCAAGCGCGTCAGGCTTTGTCAAAATCGGCGCGATAACGGTTTGGCGCACGCCCGATCACACGCCGAAAGGCGCGCGAGAAATAGGACGGATCATCATAGCCCAGCCCATAGCCGATAGATGCGACCGAGGCGCGGGTATAGACCAACAGCCGACAGGCCTCACGCAGGGTCGCCTGCTCGATCAGCGCGGCGGCAGTCTGGCCGGTGGCCGCATGACAGATGCGCGACAAATGCCGCGGCGAGACCGAGAGCGCCCGAGCATAAGCCTCAACCCCCCAAGCCGCACGCAAGTGTTGCCTTAGAAGATCTTGAAACTGCGCAAAACGGGCATCTTGCGGGCGCGCGGCTGCGGGCTGGGCGGCATCCAATCCGCGCAGCGCAAGGCAGGCCACCTGCAAGGCCAGCGCGCGCAGCATTGTGGCACGCGCCGTTTGCGTGCTGGCATGTTCAGCGGCGATGCGCTGAAACAGCGCCGTCATCTCGGCGGTGACAGGCAAAACTCCGGCCTGCGCCAAGCCCGAGACTGGCGCGGAAGCCGAGAGCATTTCGGGCAGGGTTTGCACCGGCACCGTCAGCACCCAACCCTGTGTGCCCTTGGCAAAGCGAAAGCCATGCACCACCCCCGCCGGCAGGGTCAGCAAGAACGGCGGGGTCAGCTGGCGCGGCGCGCCATCAATCGACATTTGCACAGCACCAGTGGTGATCAGAAAGACTTGGTGCAAATGGGCATGACGATGCGGCGCGATCTGCCAATCCAGCTCTGCCGCCCGCGCGCGGATGGTTTCTATGTGCAAAACATCGGGAAAATCCCGGCTTTCGCCGTAAAGGCTCCAGATCGGAATCGGGGTGGTTTGCAATGTGGGGGCAGAGGCGCGCATGTCCGAAAAGTGCCAGAAGTTGCGCGCCCTGTCCATTCCCCCAAGCGGGGGGCGCCTTTACACCTTGGGCAAGAAAACCAAAGGCATTACGCGGCAAAGGAGGGGCAAGAATGAAAACCGATGTGGCCATCATTGGCGGCGGGCCTGCGGGGCTGTTGTTGTCGCAATTGCTGATGAAAGCGGGGATTTCCACCGTGGTTCTGGAACGGCAATCGCGCGATTATGTGTTGTCGCGGATCCGGGCAGGCGTGCTGGAATCAGGCACGGTGCAGCTGCTGCAAGAGGCGGGCGTTGGCGCGCGGATGCAGGCTGAAGGCATCCCCCACCACGGCTGTTTGCTGTCGTCAGACGATCAGATCATTCGGATAGATTTTGTCGAAAGCTGCGGCAAACAGGTGATGGTTTACGGCCAAACCGAGGTCACGCGCGATCTTTATACTGCCCAAGACGCCTTGGGCGCGCGGATCTTGCACGGCGTGGCAGATGTGGTCTTGCATGATGTGCAAAGCGATGCGCCCTTTGTCAGCTTTACCCATGAGGGGCAGCACCAGCGGCTCGAGTGCCAGTTCATTGCCGGCTGCGATGGCTTTCACGGCGTCAGCCGACCCAGCATTCCAGCCGAGGTGCGGCGCGAGTTTGAAAAGGTCTATCCCTTTGGCTGGCTTGGGATTTTGTCACAGACCCCGCCCGCGCATGAGGAGTTGATCTATGCCAACCACCAGCGCGGCTTTGCTTTGGCCTCGATGCGCAACCGCAATCTATCGCGCTATTACATTCAGGTGCCACTGACCGATAAGGTGGAAGATTGGTCGGATGCGGCGTTTTGGGACGAGCTTTGCGCCCGCCTGCCCGCCGAAGTTGCCAAGACCTTGGTGCGCGGTGCTTCGATTGAAAAAAGCATCGCGCCGCTGCGCAGTTTTGTCTGCGAGCCGATGCAATGGGGCCGCTTGTTTCTGTGCGGCGACGCCGCCCATATCGTGCCGCCCACTGGCGCAAAGGGGCTTAATCTGGCTGCATCGGATGTGTTTTACCTCTCGCGCGCGCTCAAAGCGCAGCTTTTGCAAGGCGATGGTGCGGCTTTGGCCCAATATGGCGCGGAAGCGCTGGCGCGGGTCTGGCAAGCCATGCGCTTTTCTTGGTCGATGACCACGATGCTGCATCAGTTCCCCGATCAAAGCGCCTTTGACCTACGCATTCAACGGGTTGGGCTTGAGACACTGGCCGCCTCGGCAGAGGCGCGCAAGCTTTTGGCCGAAAGCTACTGCGGCCTGCCCTATTAGCGCCGGACCGACTTCATACCGCTTTGGTTATGCATTTGGGCAAGTTTTGCATTATCGTTGCGAAACAGCAGAGATTAGAACAGGCTCAGAGGGGTGGGTCTGTCTGCGCCATACGGGGAGTTTGGTGGCGACGTTTGAAAAAGGCTCGACCTTAGAAAGCAGAATAATATCAGGGAGGATTTTATGATGTCACTATCCACGACGTTTGCCCGCTTGCTGGGGGCTTCGGTGCTGGCCAGCGGTTTGGGGCTTGGGGCGGCCTTGGCGCAAGAGGTTACCTTGAAACTGCACCAGATGCTGCCCGCGCAGGCGCCTGTGCCCGCGCTGGTGCTTCAGCCATGGATGGATAAGATAAGTGCCGAGTCGGGCGGGCGCATTGCCTTTGAACATTTCCCCGCCATGCAGCTGGGCGGCAAGCCACCAGAATTGGTCGATCAGGTCAAAGATGGCGTGGCAGATATCATCTGGACCCTACCCGGCTATACGCCTGGTCGCTTCCCGCGCACCGAGGTGATCGAGCTGCCATTTTTGGTGAATGACGCCGAATCTGCTTCGCGCGCGCTTTACCAGCTGGGCGAAAAATATATGTTCGACACCGAATATGCCGATTACAAGGTTTTGGCCTTGTTCACCCATGGCCCCGGCCTGTTCCATTCCGCCAAACCCATCACCACCCCCGCCGATCTGGCAGGCGTCAAGCTGCGCGCGCCAACGCGGGTGACAAATATGATGGTCACAGCCCTGGGTGCCACGGCGGTGGGCATGCCCGTGCCGGCCGTGCCCGAAGCGCTGTCCAAAGGTGTGATCGATGCGACCATGCTGCCATGGGAAGTCACGGGCGGCCTGAAAGTGGCCGAATTGGTCAAAAACCACACCGAATTCACCGGCAAGGCGATGTATGTCGGCGCGTTTTTGATTGCGATGAACAAAGAGAAATACAACGCTCTGCCCGACGACCTTAAGGCGGTGATTGATGCCAACTCGGGGCTGGAATTCTCGGCGCTTGCGGGGAAACTCAGCCAAGAGGCCGATGCCAAGGCCCGCCAGATTGCCATCGATCTTGGCAATAACATCATCCAGTTGGACGCCGCGCAATCGGCGGTTTGGGAAGAGGCCGCAAAGCCCACCTATGAAGCTTGGATCGCCGAAACTGCCGCCGCGGGTTTTGACGGTCAGGCGATTTTGAACGACGCCCAAACGCTGCTGGCGCAGTAGTCCGGCTTGTTTGCACCGCACCCGGGCTCAGGCCTTGGGTGCGGTGTCTTTTTTGGTGCGATCTGGAAGCTGCGCGGGGGGGGGATCATGCGAAATCTGGCTTATGCTTTGGCCAATGCAACGGCCTTGATCGGCGGGGTGACCCTTGTCGCGATTATTGTGATGACGGTGGTCAGTGTGCTGGGCCGCGCCTTTGTCTTTGCCGGTCTTGGCCCTATCCCGGGCGATTACGAGATCACCGAGATGACCATCGCCTTTTGCATCTTTTGCTTTTTACCGCTGTGCCAGCTGGTTTCAGGCCATGCGACGGTGGATGTCTTTACCTCGGGCATGGGAGAGCGGGCCAATTTGATCGTCTTGGCGCTGTGGGAGCTGGCACTGACCGCAACGGTGATCTTTATCGCCTGGCGGCTTTATCACGGTTTTCTAGGCAAGCTGGGCAATCATGAAATCTCGATGCTGCTGGCGATTCCTATATGGTGGCCTTACCTGGCCGCGCTGGTTCCAGCTGGTGTCGGGGTGATTGTGGGGCTTTGGTCGGCCTATGACCGCGTGCTGGCCGCCTGGACTGGCAAAGCAACGCGCGCGATTGCGGGGGCGAACCATTGAGCAATCTTGAACTCGGGCTTTTGGCCTTTCCTTGTCTGCTGGCGATGATCTTCTTGCGCGCGCCGATTGGACTGGCGATGCTGCTGGTCGGCGTGGCGGGGATGTGGGCTGTCACCGGCAGCCCCAATATCATTCTGTCCAAGTTCAAAACCGAGACCTTCAGCACCTTTGCCAGCCATTCGCTTTCGATCGTGCCGATTTTCTTGTTGATGGGGCATTTGGCGGGGCTGGGCGGGATGAGCCAGGCCTTGTTCAAAGCCGCCGAGGCTTGGCTAGGTCACCGCAAGGGCGGCACGGCGATGGCTGCGGTGGGCGCCTGCGCGGGCTTTGGCTCGATCTGCGGTTCCTCGGTGGCGACAGCGGCCACAATGGCGCAGGTCGCCCTGCCCGAGCTGCGCCGCGCCGGCTATTCCGGCGGGCTTTCGGTTGCCACCCTTGCAGCAGGCGGCACTTTGGGCATTTTGATCCCGCCCTCGGTGGTGCTGGTGATCTATGCAACCCTGACCGAAACCAATATCGCCAAGCTGTTCCTTGCCGCCTTTGTGCCCGGCATTCTGGCCGCTTTGGGCTATATGCTGGTTATTGCGCTTTATGTGCGCATCCATCCCGACTCTGCCGGCAGCCTGCCACGGCTGCCATACCGCGCGCGCTTTGCCGCGCTGCGCAAGGTCTGGCCAGTGGCGCTGATTTTTGTGGCGGTGGTGGGCGGCATCTATACCGGCATTTTCAACCCGACTGAGGGCGCCTCGGTAGGGGCCTTGGGCACGGGTCTGATTGCTTGGACTGCGGGCGGGCTAGATTGGCCGCGCCTCAAAGCCGCCTTGCTGGCCACCGCTTCGGGAACGGCGATGATCTTTCTGATCGTTCTGGGCGCGGGATTTTTCAACGCCTTTCTGGCGCTGACCCAGATGCCGCAGATTGTCTCGCAGTGGATCGTGGGCCAAGGCTTTGGCCCCTGGTTTGTGCTGGTCTGCATCCTGCTGATCTATCTGCTGCTGGGCTGTATCATGGACAGCCTGTCGATGATCTTATTGACGATTCCGATTTTCTTTCCCGTCATGCTGGCACTGGATTTCGGGATGAGCCCTGATCTGATGGCGATCTGGTTCGGGATTTTGGTGCTGATTGTGGTGGAGGTGGGCATGATTACCCCGCCTGTGGGGATGAATCTGTTTGTGATCCATGCCATCGACCGCAGCACGCCGATGCGCGACACCTATCGCGCGGTGATGTATTTTGTTCTCACCGACTTGGCACGCGTGGTTTTGTTGGTGGCTTTCCCCGCGATCACGCTGTTTTTGGTGCGCTGACTAGGGAGCAGCTGCCGCCTCTTGCAGGCAGAGGCGCTGAAGCTGTTCGGTCGCGGGGTTGCTGGCTTGGGCTTGCAGCCGCGTGACCCCGACAGCCCCCGACAAAAACCGCACTCCGGTGGGGATTTCGATCAATGCTTGACGGTCCAACTCATCGGCCACCACCCCGCGTGAGATGAACCAAAGGCTGTCAGAGGCCGCCAGAATCCCCCGCCCCACCGCCAAAGCCACCGTCTCGACCGAGGCCCGCAAACCAGTCAGCCCCAAAACCGACAGATAATCATTTACCGCGCGGCGGATCACAGCCCCTTCAGGCGGCAAGATGACCGGACAAGATTGCAGCAGCTGCGCCAAAGGCGCCTCGGCCAAAGGATGGCCCTTGCGCGCAACCAGAACGATGTCTTCTTCATACAAATGAGCAAAGGTCAGCCCCGCCATTTCTCCTGGATCAGGCATGCGGCCCAGCATCATATCCAAGGCGCCCGCCCGCAATTGGCCCAGCAAATAGCCATGCGGACCGGTCTCGATCTTCAGCGTCAGGCGCGGGTGCAGCGCGGTGAACTGCAAGGCCACACGCGGAAACAGCCGCGCGGCCACGGTGGGCAAAATCCCAACCCGAAGGCTTCCGCCATTGGCATCGGGCAGCAAGGCAATCGCCCCTGCCTCAAGCGATTGCAACGCCAGACTGGCATGATGGCGAAACAGCGCACCCTGTTCGCTTAGAACCAGCCGCCGTTTTTCGCGCAAGAACAGCTTGGCTCCCAGCAAATCCTCTAACTCGGCCAGACTGCGCGACAGCGCCGGTTGCGTCACCCCCTGCACCGCCGCGACCGAAGACAGATTGCCCGATGCCGCAATATCTAGAAAAGCGCGGATGTGACGCAGTTTGATTGCAGGGTGCATAATCATCGCGGTATCTACAGCCCCCTGTTTTGCAGCAGCAACTCTGCCTGCGTTCAAGCTATCGAAAGGCGCAAAGAAGATACAAGCGCTATCGCCGCCCCGTGCCACTTTCAGGCACCATACCCCGCTTAAACTGGCGCTTGGGGCGGTGTCAGCGGCTTGCACGCTACGGCGGCCGCCTTGACGCGCTGCCTTTCGCACAAGCTTCAGCTTTGGCCGCTATTTTTTGTTTGTTGCGCGCAGTTTACCTTGCTAGGCCTAGGGGAAGGGGGACGCCATGTCACACTCATACCAATTCAGCCACGCCATCACCCGCAAGCCCAGCCCCGAGGTGGTGGCAGGTCTGCGCGCTGTCGATCTTGGCGCGCCGGATTTTGCGCTGATGCTGCAACATCATAGCGACTACATCGCAGCCCTGCGTGCGACCGGGGCGCAGGTGATCGAGCTGGACGCCCTGCCCGCCTATCCTGATTCTGTCTTTGTCGAAGACACCGCCCTTTGCCTGCCCGAAGGCGCTGTAATCATGCGGCCGGGCGCGCCGTCGCGCTTGGGCGAGGCGGCCGAGATGGCGCCGCATCTGGCGCAACTTTACCGCCAAACCGTCCAGATCAGCGGCGCTGACAGCTTTATCGAGGGCGGCGATATTCTGGTGACAGGGCACGAGGTTCTGGTCGGCCGCTCGGCGCGCACCAATGCGGCGGGGATTGCGGAACTGGCGGCGCTGATCAGCCCATGGGGCCACCGGCTGCGCGAGGTCATCACGCCAGAGGGCGTGCTGCATTTCAAAACCGACTGCTCGCTTTTGGATGCAGATACCGTGCTTGCGACCCGCAGACTGGCGGCCTCGGGCTGTTTTGAGGGCTACCGCGTCATCGAGGTGGCCGAGGGCGAAGAGGCCTGCGCCAATACCATTCGCTTTAATGATGCCGTGATCGCGCCGGCGGGCTTTGCGCGCACCATGGCACGGCTGACCGAGGCGGGGTTCAAAGTCGTGCAGATTGGCAATTCGGAATGTGCCAAATTGGATGGCGGCATGTCCTGCCTATCTTTACGCTTCACCCCGCAGCCGTGATCGGGCTTTTGTCGGGCATCGTTGCGCGCTAAGTTACGCGGACAGTTTTGCAGCTATTGAGAGTTTTATGAGTAAAGCGCCTGTTTTTAACATTCTTGCTGTGGTGCAATCGGGGCGGTTGCAATACGAGGCGCTGCTTTTGGCCGCAAGTCTGCGTGCCAGCAATCCCGATTTTCAAGGCAAGCTTTATCTGGCTGAACCGCAGCAGGGCGGCAAATGGAAGCGCAATCCCGCAGTGTCCAACCCTGAAATACGCGCGGCGCTGCGGGATCTGGGGGCCGAGTTTCTGCCCTTTGAAGCACAGGTCTTTGGCCAAGACTACCCGCATGGCAATAAGATCGAAGCTGTCGCCCTGCTGCCCGAGGCGCCGTTTTTGTTTCTTGACACAGATACGCTTCTGCTGGGTGATCTGGGCAGCTTGGGCTTTGATTTCAACCGTCCCTCGGCCTCGATGCGGCGCGAAGGCACATGGCCAATCCCCAGTCTTTACGGCCCCGATATTGGCGAGATTTGGCAAGAGCTTTACAACCACTTTGACTTGGATTTTGCCGCCAGTTTGGATCTCAGCCAGCCCGAAGGCTATTGGCAACGCTATCTTTATTTTAATGCCGGCTGGTTTTTCCACGCCAGCCCGCGCGTCTTTGCCAAGCGGTTTCTGACCTATGCAATCGCTTTGCGCGACGCGCCACCGCCTGCCATGATCGGCCAGGAGCTTTACCCTTGGCTGGACCAGATCGCCTTGCCTTTGGTGATCAGCAGTCTGGGCGGCGGCAGGCCGGGGCCAGAGCTTGCAGGCCTGGACAGCGATGTCACCTGCCATTATCGCAGCTTGCCGCTGCTTTATGCCCGCGAAAGCGACAGCGCCGTGGCGATGCTTGAACAGATTTGCGCGCCCAAAGAGATGCGCAAGCTGCTGCGCGAACACGAACAGGTCAAGCTGATGGTCTATCAAAATCGCGGCAAGAAAGTGCGGGCGCTGTTCGATCAGGCCGATCTGCCCAAACGCGAGCGCGCCATTCGTTTTGTGCTGAAACGCGAGGGCTATTGGCTGCGCTAAAGCCGCAGCACCGGCAAGAGCGAGGCGACCAAAAGGGCTGCCATCGTCCAATTAAACGCCCGCAAGCGCGCAGGCACCGCCAACCAGCCGCGCAAGCCCTCGCCCATCGCCGCCCAGACCGAGACCGAGGGGAAATTGACGCAGGCAAACACCAAGGCCACCAAAGCGGCGGCTTGCACCGTGCCCTCGGGCGCATAGGCCGAGGTCGCCCCCAACGCCATCGCCCAAGCCTTGGGGTTGACCCACTGAAACGCCGCAGCCTGCAAAAAGCTGAACGGCTTGCCCCCGACTTGCGCCCCCTTTGGCGCCGCCGAATGGGCGATTTTCCACGCCAGCCAAAGCATATAGCTGACCGAAGCCAGCTTCAGCACGATCAGCGCTTGCGGTGCCGAATGGATCACCCCCGCCAGCCCCAAACCGACCAGAAACACCATCAGGCTATGGCCCAGCGAAATGCCCAGCATATGCGGCAAACTGCGGCGCAGGCCAAAGTTCACCCCCGAGGCCAGCAGCATCATATTGTTCGGCCCCGGCGTGACCGAGGTGACAAAGGCAAAGCCCAAAAGGCCAATGAAAAGATCATATGTCATCGCGGCAGTATTGCAGAACGCGGCAGAAAAAGATTGCAAATGCCGCGATAAAGCAGCAATATTTGCAACAAATGTCCAATTTTGACGCCATAGATCATAAAATATTGCGCGAGCTGTCGCGCGACAGTTCGCAGTCGAACCTGCATCTGGCGCAAAAGGTTGGGCTTTCGGCCTCAGCCTGTTTGCGCCGCGTGCAAGCGCTGGAATCGGCTGGGGTGATCAAGGGCTACCGCGCTGTGCTTGACCCGGCCAAGCTGGGCATCAGCTTTGTGGCCTATGTCACCGTTGGGCTGAACAGCCACACCAAAGCCGCGCAAGAGGCCTTTGAACGCGCCATCTCGCGCGCGGCGCAGGTGCGCGAATGCCATAATATCACCGGAACCGTCGAATATCTGTTGCGGGTCGAGGCGCGCGATCTGGCCAGCTATAAATTCTTTCATGCCGAGGTTTTGGGCGTGCTGCCGCAGGTGCAATCCATCACCAGCTATGTTGTGATGGACAGCCCGAAAGACGAGCGCGCCTAATGCGCAAACACGCCGTCTAGGCTGGGAAAGCCCTTGATCTCAATCGGGTTTCCCGATGGGTCACGGAAAAACATCGTCCATTGCTCGCCCGGCTCGCCCTCAAAGCGCACCGAAGGCGGCAGCACAAAATCAACACCCGCGGCAAGCAGACGGTCCGCCAAGGCGCGCCAGTCTGGCAGATGCAGCACCAGCCCCATATGCGGCATCGGCACCAGATGCGCGCCCACTTTGCCGGTGTTTGTGGTGGCAAAGGGCCTGCCCAGATGCAGGCTAAGTTGATGGCCGAAAAAGTTGAAATCGACCCAAGTCTCGGTGCTGCGCCCCTCGGCACAGCCCAAGGTGCCGCCGTAAAAGCTGCGTGCCTCGTCAAGATCAGTCACATGCAGGGCAAGGTGAAACGGCGTCAGCATCGCGGGCTCCTTTGGGGTTGCATGATGCTAACAAGGCTGGGCCGGGGCGCAAGGCGAAAGGCACGCGCCCAACAGCACAAAGCCAGACCTGCGGTCTTCAAGCATAACATATTGATATTGCAATCTATCGCAGTGTTTCCTTCCAGCAATAGCGTTTGCCCGTGGCGATTTGATCGCATAGTCTTGCAGCCAAATCACCCTTGGAGGACCCGATGAGCACCACTCTTGGTTTTGACACCCTTGCCGTTCATGCTGGCGCAGAGCCTGATCCGGCCACTGGCGCGCGGCAGGTGCCGATCTATCAGACCACCGCCTATGTGTTTCGCGATGCCGATCACGCGGCGAAATTGTTTAACCTACAAGAGGTTGGCTATATCTATTCGCGCCTGACCAACCCGACCGTTTCGGCCTTAGCCAATCGGGTCGCAGCGCTTGAGGGCGGGGCGGGGGCTGTCTGCTGCTCGTCGGGCCATGCCGCACAGCTGATGGCGCTGTTTCCGCTGATGCAGCCGGGTTGCAATGTGGTGGCCTCGTCGCGGCTTTACGGCGGCACCATCCAGCAATTTGCCAATACCATCCGCAAATTCGGCTGGTCGGCGAAATTCGTCGATACCGACGATCTGCTGGCGGTCGAACATGCGATTGATGAAAACACCCGCGCGGTGTTCTGCGAAACCATCGCCAACCCCGGCGGCTATGTCACCGATCTGGACGCGCTGGCGCGGATCGCCGATCAGGCGGGCATTCCGCTGATCGTCGATAACACCACCGCCACGCCCTATCTGTGCCGCCCGATCGAGCATGGCGCGACGCTGGTGGTGCATTCGGCCACCAAATACCTGACCGGCAACGGCACGGTCACCGGCGGCGTTGTGGTTGACAGCGGCAAGTTCGATTGGTCGAAGAACGACAAATTCCCCAGCCTGTCGCAGCCAGAACCCGCCTATCACGGGCTGAACTTTCACGGCGCTTTGGGGGCGATGGCCTTTACCTTCCATTCCATCGCCGTGGGTCTGCGCGATCTGGGCATGACGATGAACCCACAGGGCGCGCATTACACCCTGATGGGGATCGAGACGCTGTCGCTGCGCATGCAGCGCCATGTCGAAAACGCCATGACCGTGGCGCAATACCTCGAGCAAGACCCGCGGGTCGAGGCTGTCACCTATGCCGGCCTGAAATCTTCGCCCTATAACCACCGCGCGCTGTCGATGCTGCCAAAGGGTGCGGGGGCTTTGTTCACGGTCTCGGTCAAGGGCGGCTATGACGCTTGCGTCAAGCTGGTCGATAGCCTCAAGCTGTTCAGCCATGTCGCCAACCTTGGCGATACCCGCAGTTTGATCATCCACCCCGCCTCGACCACCCACCGCCAATTGGATGAGGCTGCGCAAATCAAGGCCGGGGCCGCGCCAAATGTGGTACGTCTGTCCATCGGCATCGAAGATGTGCGCGACATCATCGCCGATCTGGATCAGGCGCTGACGGCTGCGACCGCTTAAGGCGGGTCAAGACCTCCCCTCGCGGATGGACTGCGAGGGGAAAGCCTTTGGTATTAGGGCCGTTTTCCCCATAAGCCCCCCCCGCCAAAGGCCTCGCATCGGGGCTCTGGGCGGTCTGGGATAAGGTCTGGGCGGAAAACCGCGAAAAACTTGGCTTTTTCTTTTCTTCGGCGAATTCCTGCTATACGAAGGAAGCTATTCTGGGCTGTGTTCCCGCAGGCCTTCCTCTTGTGCTAGACCCGTGACATGAAACCAGCTTTCGCCCTCGACTTCCGAAATGACTCTGTCAGCCTGTTGCACCGTTCTGCCGTTGGCTGGCAGTTGCTGGGCAAGGTTGCGCTTGACACCCCCGATCTGCCCGAGGCGCTGACCTATCTGCGCTCGACTGCGCTGGGGCTTTCGCCCAAGTCTCTGACAAGCAAGCTGATTATCCCCAACGAGCAGATCCTTTACACCCGCGTCACAGCCCCTGGCCCAACTGCGGCCGAGCGGCTGGCACAAGTGACCAAGGCGCTGGAAGGCCGCACCCCTTATGAGGTCGCCGATCTGGCCTTTGACATTCTGGGCGAGGGGCCCGAGGTGATCGTTGCGGTGATCGCCAAGGAAACGCTGGCCGAGGCCGAGGCTTTTGCGGTCGAGCATCGCTTTAATCCGGTGTCTTTCGTCGCGGTGCCAGAAATGGCCGAGATCCGCGGCGAGCCTTGGTTTGGCATGACAACTGGAGCGGAAAACTATCTTGGCGCCGGCAAAAAGGTCGAGCGTGACAAAGAGGCCGTGGCCATCGCGCAGCCGCCTGCCGCGCCCGAGGCAGAGCCCGCACCCCAGCCTGAACCAGCACAAGCGCCTGAAATCGCAGCCGCAGCGGCCCCTGTTGTCGCGCCTGAAATCGCAGCCGCACCCGAGCCTGCGCCTGCCCCCGAGACCGCAGCCGCGGTCCAAGCCCCCGAGGCCCCCGCCGCACCCGAGCAAGCACCGCAGCCCGTGCAGCCGCAGCTTGATCTGCCGGCCCCGTCAAGCCAACCGCTGGCCGCCGCGCGCCCTGCCCCACCGGCCACCGATGCCGCCACCGACCGCGAGCTGATCGCGCGTTTGGGCGACACTTTGGCCCAGCCCATCGCCCAGCCGCCTTTGGCCAGCCCCGCCAGCCTGCTTGATATCGACGAGGCCCCGATGGCGCTGGATGTTGCGCCCGACGAAGGGTCAGACGACGAGCCGCAAGGCGCTGACATCATTCGCGCCGCCCTCTCGGGCAAATCCGCGCGGGTGACAGAGACCACGATTGACGATCCACAGCCCGTCACACCTGCGGTCTCTGGGTTGATGGGCTTTAGCAGCCGTCGGGTTGATGCCACAGCGGCAGCAGGCAAAGCGCCCTCGCTTGGTGCCGCGCCCAGCCTGCGCGCCAGCAGCCGTCCGGCTGCCAAAGCCGCCGCCGCGCCGAAGGCCGCAGGTCTGGCCAAACGCGGTATCGGTGCCTTAAGCAGCGCCGCCACCGCCACCGCAAATGCCGCCAAGCGGCAAAAGGTCGAGCTGCCGGCGGCTTCCGCCAATGCCGCAGCCACACTGGCCGCCGCCCCCGAAGCGCGCAAAGCCTTGCCAAAGGGCCCCGGCGGCTTTGCGCTGCGCAAACCGGTGCGGGGCAAGCCGCGTTACCTTGGCTTGATCCTGACCGTGGTTTTGCTGTTTTTGTTAGCAATGGTGGCGGCATGGTCCTCTTATTCCTTGGGGGCTTGGAACACCGCCCCAGACCTGCCCGAGCCCGCGCAGACCGAGGCTGTGCAAACCGCAGGTGCCGCCCCCGAAGCCATTGCCACGCCTGATCTGGCCCAAACGGCACAGGCTGTGTCCGATGCCGCTGATGAAATCGCGGCCGATCTGCAAGATTCCGAGGCGATTGCCGACGGGCAGGCCACGCCGGCGCTTGACCCTTCTCCGCAAGACCGCGCCGATGCGCCTTTGATCGAACAAACAGCACCTGTGGCCGCAGCCTCGCTTGGTATGCAGGATGAAATCTACCTTGCCGCGATGGATGCGCCGCCGACTGCGCCCGACCCGCTGTCGCTGCCGCTGCCCGAAACGAGCGGCGATACGATGCCGGTCGCACAGGCTGCACCACCACCCTTTGGCACGGTTTATCAATTTGCCGAGAATGGCAGCATCCGCCCCACCCCCGAGGGGATCATCACGCCCGAGGGCGTTATGCTGCGGGCCGGCCGTCCCCCCTTGGTTCCCGCCGAGCGCCCCCTGACAGCTGCGCCCACCGACCTTCCTGCCGCCGCGGCTTTGGCCGCCGCCGCCGTGCCGGTGCCCGTGCCCGCCATCGCCTTTGCCGACCCAGCGCTTGCCGGAAAACTGCCCAAACCGCGTCCGGCCAATCTGGTGCCCGCACGCCCCGCAGATCAGGGCTCGCTTGCTCCCGAGGCCGGCAGCCGCCTTGCCGGTCTGCGCCCGCAGCCGCGCCCACAGCAGGTGCTGGCAGCAGGCGAAACCGCAAGGCAGGCCAGTGCGGCGGCAACCCTCTCCAGCGCAGCCTCGCTGCTGACACCCGCAAGCGCCAGCCCACAAGCCGTTGCAATCAGCCGCAAACCTGCTGCCCGCCCGCGTGATATGAGCCGGGCTGTTGAAGCGGCCATTGCCTCGGCCATGCTGCAACCCGATGCGGCGCTGGCAAGTTCGACCGCAGGGATTGCACAGCAACCCGCAGCCCCCGAAGCCGATGGCGAACCCGAGGTCGTGGCCTCGACTCAAAAGACACCACTGCGCACCACCGTAGCCAAGCAGGCGACCTATAAGAACGCGCTCAACATGTCGCAGACGAATCTGATCGGCGTCTATGGCACCCAATCCAGCCGCTATGCTTTGGTGCGCCAATCCAATGGCCGCTACAAAAAAGTCAGGGTCGGCGACAGCATTGACGGCGGGCGGGTGGCGGCGATCACGCCAACCGAAGTGCGTTATCAAAAGGGCAATCGGCTGATCGCACTGGCGATGCCCAAGTATTAGGCTGTGCCATCGGCGGCAGTCCATGGGTCGCACCTTGGGACCTGACAGCAAAGTGACAGATCTTTAAGCCTGCTAAGATATTTTCATCGTGCAATCCGCTTGCGGCCCAGCCTGCCATGCGGGACACTCTGTCCAATCCCCATCGGGACAAAAAGCGCCTTTCGCGGCCGCGGTGTCCCCTAACGAAAGTGACTGATGGAAAGTTTCCTGTTCCAAGCCTCGATCTACCTAGGCGCCGCGGTTCTGGTGGTGCCTTTGGCGGTGCGGCTGGGGCTTGGCTCGGTGCTGGGCTATCTGGCGGCGGGCATTCTGATGGGGCCGATCTTGGGGCTTGCGGGCACCGAAACCAGTGATTTGCAGCATTTTGCCGAATTCGGCGTGGTTTTGATGCTGTTTCTGATCGGGCTGGAGCTTGAACCGAAAACCCTGTGGGAGATGCGGCACAAGCTGCTTGGCATGGGCGGCGCGCAGGTGATTGGCACCATGGTGGCGGCCTATGGCCTGCTGATCTGGTTTGAACATACCCCTTCGGTCGCGCTTATCCTGGCAATGATGGCAGCGCTGTCCTCGACCGCTATCGTGTTGCAAACGCTGTCAGAAAAGAACCTGATGCGCACCCAAGGCGGGCGCTCGGCGTTTTCGGTCCTGCTGACGCAAGACATCGCGGTGATCCCGATGCTGGCGATCATCCCGCTGCTGACCCTGCCGGAATACCAAGGCCCAAGTTCGGCGCAATTTGGCATCGTCAATCCGGACACCGCCGCCCCTGCGGTGGAAAGCGCGGCCGAACCGCTGATGACTTTGGTGCAATCGCTGCCGGGCTGGGCTGCGACCTTGGTCACCATTGCCATCGTTGTGGGCATTGTTTTGGCGGGCCATTACCTAAGCCGGCCGGTGTTTCGCTTTGTCCATGCCGCCAAATTGCCCGAGATGAGCACCTTTATCTCTTTGCTGATGGTGCTGGGGATTGCGTTTTTGATGATGCTGGTCGGCCTCTCGCCCGCTTTGGGCACTTTTGTGGCAGGCGTGGTTCTGGCCAACTCGGAGTTTCGCCATCAGCTAGAGGCCGATCTGAAACCCTTTAAAGGCCTGCTGCTGGGGCTGTTTTTCATGACGGTGGGGGTGGGGATCAACTTTGGCATGTTGGCGCGCCAGCCCTTTACCGTGCTGGGGCTGACGCTGGGCCTGATGCTGATCAAGGCGCTGATTTTGTTGGTGATTGCCTTTGCGTTCAAGCTTAAGCCGCAAGACCGCTGGCTGTTTTCACTTAGCCTTGCGCAGGGCGGCGAGTTTGGCTTTCTACTGGTCAGCTTTGCGCGCTCGGAACGCGCCTTGCCGCTGGCGGCAGGGCAGATGGCGCTTTTGGTGATCAGCCTGTCGATGCTGCTGACGCCTTTGCTGTTCATCGGCTATGATTATCTCAGCAAACGCTTTGCCCCCGCCAAACCCACGCAAGCCCCCGATGAGATCACCGCCAAGGGTCAGGTGATTGTCGCGGGGATTGGGCGGTTTGGTCAGGTGGTCAACCGCTTGGTGCGCACCTCTGGCATTCCGACCGTGGTTTTGGACAGCGATATGCAAACCATTGAAACCATGCGCCGCTTTGGCGTGCAGGGGTTTTTCGGCGACCCCGCACGCCCCGAATTGCTAGAGGCCGCAGGTCTGGGCGAGGCACAGGTGATTGTGGTGGCGGTGGATGATCGCGACACCTGCACGCGGATTGTGCGCTATGCCCGCTCGCGCAGGCCCGATATTCACATCGTCGCCCGCGCCAGCGACCGCGTGCATGTCTATGAATTATATCAGGCCGGTGCCAATGACATCGTCCGCGAAACCTTTGACAGCTCGATCCGAGCGGGGCGCTATGTTCTGGAAAACATGGGATTTTCGGAATACGAGGCTGCAAAGGTCAGCCAAGCCTATTTCCGCATCGACCGCGCTGCGATGCGCGATCTGGCCAAGGCTTGGGTGCCGGGGCAGCCAGTCTATCTGAACGAGGCCTATGTTGAACGCGCCAAACAATTGGACCGCGATCTGGAAAACGCCCTGATGGAAGAGCTGCATGACGTCAGCCTGATGGCCCCCGAAGACGATCTGGACGAGGGCGCGCCCGAAGCGGCACCCGAAGACAGCCCGCAGATATTGGCCGAACCAAGCCCCGCCACCAAGCCCGAAGCATAAAAAAAGGCGGCCCCGCAGGACCGCCGTTTTTCGCATGTCTCAGCCGATCAGGCTGCGCGGCCAACCAATACGTCGCCGACTTTTTTCTGCGCGCCGGCCTCATCCACGCCCGAAACCGCAGCAACTTCACGGGTCAACCGCTCGAGTGCAGCTTCATAAAGCTGGCGTTCGGAATAGGACTGTTCGCGCTGATCGTCCGAGCGGTGCAGGTCGCGCACGACCTCTGCAATCGCCATCAGGTCGCCCGAGTTGATCTTTTGCTCGTATTCCTGCGCGCGGCGCGACCACATCGCACGCTTAACGCGGGCCTTGCCCTTCAGCGTGTCCAAAGCCTTGGTCACCACATCGGGGGTCGAGAGCGAGCGCATGCCGACATCTGTCGCCTTATGGGTCGGAACCCGCAGCGTCATCTTGTCTTTTTCAAAGGAAATCACAAAGAGTTCCAGCACGAGACCTGCGATCTCTTGCTCTTCAATAGAGACGATTTTGCCAACACCATGCGCCGGATAAACTACGAATTCATTCGGGCGGAAGTCAGGCTTCTTCGATTTGGTCATTCAGTCATTTCCTCGGCTAGACCCCTGTTCCACGCAAAAAGCCAACGTCGCTAGAAATATTCCAGCGAGGCATCGGGTTTTTCTATGGAATGTGACCCTGAAGCAGGCAGCAAAGGGGTCTGTTACAAGCGTCCGTGTTTGTTTGTGAAATCAGTGTAACACAAAAAACCACTGATTCCAACTGCCGCATATCGCAACAGATTCGCGGCAAGGCGTTGTTCTATATCAGCTTTCCCAAAAGCCCAGAGGTGATCACAGCAAAGTAGGCCGAATCAGGCGCAGATCAGCCGCCCAAGCCTGCGGCTTCAGAGAAGTATTTCTCTTTCTTGCCGGTTTCGCCATCGCGCGCCTCGGCCTCTGGCAGCGGGTCTTTTTTGGTGACGATCACCGGCCACATTTCGGAATACTTGCGGTTAAAAGTCACCCAAGCGTCCATATCAGGCTCGGTATCGGGCCGAATGGCATCGGCAGGGCATTCGGGTTCACAAACGCCGCAGTCAATGCATTCATCTGGATGGATCACCAGCATGTTCTCGCCCTCGTAAAAACAATCCACGGGGCAGACTTCGACGCAGTCGGTGTATTTGCAGGCAATGCAGTTGTCGATCACCACATAGGTCATGGGGGCAGGCTCCTATTTCCGCAAAGTCTGGTTACTAAAGCCAGCCGCATCATTCAAGCGGTGGATCGGTCGCAGGCACGAGATCTTCGTACATCTGTTGGGCTTGGGCCGCAGCGCCACGGATTTCGCCCAAGGCAAGCACCCGCACCACTCTGATTTGGCGGCCCTGAGGAAAGGTCAGCACATCACCCAGATGCACGCCATGCGCCGATTTGCGGCAGGGCTGACTGTTCAGGCGCAGATGCCCCGAGGCCACCAGATCGGCCGCCAGCACCCGTGATTTAAAGAACCGCGCCGCCCAAAGCCATTTGTCCAACCGCACACGCGGCTGGACAAATGGATCAGGCTTGGCGCTTGGCCCCGCCAATCAGAGCTTGGCCTTCAGCGCCATCAAAGCGGCGAAGGGATTGTCGGGGTCGATCGGCTTTTCAGCGCGCGGTGGGCGCTGTTCGTAGGTTTTCGGCTTGTGGTCGTCGCGCGCGCCACCCTTGCCTTGCGGCTTGCCGCCCTTGGCGTGATCGCGCTTGCCTTCGGGACGTTTGCCCTCGGGGCGCGGGCCACGCGGGGCGTCGCCGTCTTTGCGCGGCTCGCGCGCAGGCCTGTCACCGCGCGGGGCGGTGTCAGCGCGTGCCGTGCCTTCTGGACGCGGGCTGCGCTCGGGGCGCGGACTACGCTCAGGACGCGCACGCGGCTTTGGCGCCCAAGTGAAGGTGTAATAGGCCTCCATCTCGGCCACGGCTTCGGGGTCGGGATGCACGAAAGCCGATTCTTCTTCGGTGATCGGCTGGATCGGCGCGTTGGGATCGACGGCAACCGGAACCGGTGCGGCCTTGACCTTTGGCCGTTCAGCCTTTTCGCCCTTATAGCCCAGACCGCCCATCAGATCGCTGAATTGTTCCAGCGTCATACCAGTGATCGACAGCATGTCGGGCGTGGCTTCAAAGCCCGCACGGCTGTCTTTGGTGCGCAAAATATCGGCCAGACGTTCCAGCATGTCGATGCGGATCGCACGCGCGCCTGCGGGGTGATAGCCTGCAAGCGTGTAATGCATCGTCGGCACAGCGGCGATATTGGGGATGGTCACCAGACCCGGAGGCGGGCTTTCAGGGAATTCATCCAAACCGTTCCACAAAGACCACAGCACCAGCCGCAGACGGGTTGGCGCGGGCTTCAGCAGCGCGGGCAAAAAGATGGTAAACTGACCAAAGCGCACGCCATGTTTGCGCAGCGCGCCGCGCGCCTCTTGGTCCAGATCCTTGACCTCGGTTGCGATCATATCGCGCGGGATAACCCCCAAACCTTCGGCCAAACGAAAGGCAAAGCCGCGCGCAAGCCCGGTCAGCGTCTCGTCACGCCCCATCGCCAGCAAAGGGTCAAACCCCGCAGCAATCTTGCGGTCGATGAAATGCTGCAAGCGCCGGCGCACTTTGTCCGCGACATCGGGGCCGGCTTCGTCATCGACAAAAGCCTCGACCACAGGGCGGACGATATCGCCACCCTTGACCAGTTTCCCCATCGCGGTGGTGCCCCACATCAGGCCCCCCTGCTCGGTGAAATCCAATTCGGTATCGGGGGCATTGTAGAACCGATCCGCCCGCAGGTGGAATTCTGGTTTCAATGCCGCAATCGCTGCCTGGCGCAGGGTATGCGCCTCTTCCGAAGAGGCGGTCGCATCCTGTTGGAAACGGAACCCCTCAAGACGGCCAACGAATTCGCCCTCTACAGTTACTTCGCCCTTGTCATTCACCTCGGCCACGAGGGTCTCCTTCTGCTTCAACCGCCGCATCAGCACAGATGTGCGCCGGTCAACAAATCGTTGCGTCAGTGCCGCGTGTAACGCGTCTGACAATCGGTCTTCTACAGCGCGCGTCTCGTCACGCCAATGGCTTTCGTTCTCTACCCAGCCTTTGCGCTGTGCAACATAGGTCCAGGTGCGAATATAGGCCAGCCGTTTCGAGATGGTATCAATGTCGCCGCCGGCTTTATCAATGCGCGCGATGGCTTTTTCCAGCCATTCTGAAGGGATTCGGGTCTGCGCAAGCCCGCGTCCGGTCAAAAAGTCGAAAATCCGCGCCAAAAGCGTGACATGCTCGACCCCCGAGGCATTGCGGAAGTCGGGCACGCGGCAGACATCCCAAAGCAATTTAATCCGCTGGGGTGTGTTTAACTTGTCACGCACCTCGGGCAATTCGATCAGATATTTCAGCGCCAGCACGTCATCGGCATCACGCGCACGCGCCAGCCATTTGTTTTGCGTCGGCGCTTCAAGGCTGCGCAGCAACCGATCAACGCTGCCAAATTCCAGCGCGTGGTTGCGCCATTCCAGCTTGCGGATCGGGTCAAAGCGATGCTCTTCAATCGCCTCGATGGTTTCCTCGTCCAAGGGGCGCACCTCGCCCGTCACGCCAAAGGTGCCGTTTTCCTGATAGCGCCCAGCGCGGCCTGCGATCTGCGCCAGCTCTTGGGGATAAAGTGCGCGCATCCGGCGGCCGTCAAATTTCGAGGTGGCGGCAAAGGCGATGTGTTTGACATCCAAATTCAGCCCCATGCCAATGGCATCGGTGGCCACCAGATAATCAACCTCGCCGTTTTGATACATTGCCACTTGGGCGTTGCGGGTGCGCGGGCTGAGCGCCCCCATCACCACCGCGCAGCCGCCCTTGGTGCGGCGGATCAGCTCGGCGATGGCATAGACGTTTTCCACCGAAAACCCAACGATAGCAGAGCGTTCCGGCATCCGGCTGATCTTTTTCTGCCCAGTATAGGTCAGTTCGGAAAAGCGTTCGCGCTTGTGAAACTGCACGCCTTGGATCAGCCCCGCAATCGCAGGCCGCATGGTTTCGGCGCCCATAAACAGCGTCTCGTGCAGCCCGCGGGCGCGCAGCAGACGGTCGGTAAAGACATGACCGCGCTCGGGGTCGGCGCAAAGCTGGATCTCGTCCACCGCAACAAAATCGGCGCCAATATCCAAGGGCATCGCCTCGACGGTGCAGACCCAATATTGCGCACGGTCCGGCACAATGCGCTCTTCGCCCGTCATCAGCGCCACCACCGATGGCCCGCGTGAGGCCACGATGCGGTCGTAGACCTCGCGCGCAAGCAGGCGCAGCGGCAGGCCGATCACCCCCGTGCGGTGGCCCAGCATCCGTTCAATCGCGTAATGGGTTTTTCCGGTATTGGTCGGCCCAAGGACCGCCGTCACCCTGTGGTGCGCGTTCATATCTTGTGCCTTTGGTCGGGGTTAGAGGTCTTTGCCCTGAAGCTTGGTTTCGATTCGCCGAATGGCTTGCTCTACCCCATCGGCATGCGGGTTTATAGCGAGAGCGGCGCGATAAACCTCTAAAGCCTCGCTTGGCTTGTCCAATTCCTCAAAAATCGCGCCAAGACCCGCAAGCGCGCCGAAATGGCGCGGGTTCAGCGTTAGCACTTGGCCAATATCAGCAATGGCTGGCCCCAGATTTCCGGTTTGATAATAGGCGGTGGCGCGCGCATTCCAGCCTTCGGCAAAATCGGGGTCGTGGTCGATCAGCGCGGTCAGATGTTCAATCGCCACCTCTGGCGCGCCTTGGGCCATGGCATTGCGCCCGCGTTCCAGCAAAAGATCCATCGCGGGCGAACCCGATTTCGACCATTCGATCCAGATGTCTTGGGTGATGCGCTGTGATTCGGCCTCATCCGCGGTTTTCAGCCGCGCAAACAGATCATCCAGCGTCGCGGTCTGGCCAAAGGCAGGCGCGCCGGCCATAAAAACCAGCACAAGTGCCGCAACGATACGATTGTGTAACCCAAGATGCGCTTTCATAAGGCTAAGGTAACTTAAGCTGTGCAAAATTCCAGTGCCCAGCGATCACGAAGGAGAGCATTATGAGCGATGTGATAACAGGCGCGGTTGCAGCGCTGGCGGCCAAGCTGCCAAACGGATTTGACGGGGTGGCGAAATTCGTGATTTCGGATGCGGGCGCGATCATGGTCGACGCCGATGGCGTGCGCGCCGGGGACGAGGCCGCCGATGTCACCCTGACCGCCTCTGCCGAAGTATTCCAAGCCATGCTGGCCGGCGAGATGAACCCGACCACCGCCTTTATGACCGGCAAGCTGAGTGTTGACGGCAGCATGGGCCTTGCCATGCAGCTTGGCGCGGCCATCGCATGACCCAAGCGCCGCTTTACGCCATTGCCCAAGGCCCCGATGCAGGGGCCGGCTTTTATCTGCGTGCCGCTGATGATGTGCAGCTGCGCTTGGGGCTGTGGCAGCACAAAGCGGCGAAGGGCACGGTGCTGCTGATCCCCGGCCGCACCGAATATATCGAGAAATATGGCCCAGCCGCGGCCGATCTGCGCGCACGCGGCTTTGACACTTTGGTGCTTGATCTGCGCGGCCAAGGGCTGGCGGATCGGCCCTTGGGTGACAGGCTGACCGGCCATGTCGTTGATTTTGCAGAGTATCAGCTGGATATCGAGGCGATGATCGGCTTTGCCCGCGCCAAGGGTCTGGCCGAGCCTTACTATCTGCTGTCGCATTCGATGGGCGGCTGCATTGCCCTGCGCGCGCTGATGCTTGGGCTTGGCGTGCAAGCGGCGGCGTTTTCGGCGCCGATGTGGGGCATCTCGATGGCGGCATGGCTGCGGCCGGTGGCCAGCGTGATCGCCACCGCCTCGCGCTGGTTCGGGCTAGAGGGCAAATACGCCCCCGGCACCGGCGCCGCGACCTATGTGCTGTCGCAGGGCTTTTTCGGCAATACCCTGACCAGTGACCCCGATATGTGGGAGTTTATGCGCCAACAGGCCGAAGCGCAGCCCGATCTGACCTTGGGCGGGCCCAGCCTTGCTTGGGTCGATGCGGCGCTGGCCGAATGCGCAGCCCTTGCGCGGCTGCCGGCCCCTGCCATGCCCTGCTATACCGCGCTTGGCACGGCGGAAAAGATCGTCGACACCGCCCCCATTCATGCCCGCATGGCCGGATGGAAAAACGGGCAGTTGCAGCTTTTTGCAGGCGCAGAACACGAGGTGATGATGGAAGCCCCCGCCACCCGCAAGGCGGTGTTTGACCAGATCGCCGCGCTGTTTGACGCCAACCGCTAAATCAGGATCTGGGTAAAGCCATCGCGCAGCGCCTTGGACCAAGCCTCTGACATCGCGCGAAATTTCTCGTCTCCGGCCTCGATGCGGCGTTCGCGGCTGACGCAAAGCGCGTCTTTTTCAATGATGGCAAGATCCAGCGGCATCCCCACCGAAAGGTTCGAGCGCAGCGTCGAATCCATCGACAACAGCACCGCCTTTTCCGCATCTTGCAACGAGGTTTGCGGGGTGACAACGCGGTCCAAAATCGGCTTGCCGTATTTATGCTCGCCAATCTGCAAAAACGGCGTGTCCTCGGTCGCCTCGATGAAATTACCCTCGGGATAGATCAAAAACAATCGCATCGGCCCGCCGCGCCGCTGTGCCGCCACGATCATCGAGGCCGAAGCCCCCTGTTTCATCGCATGCAGCTTTTCGTCGATCTCAAGCCGCACCGCAGCCAGCGTCTCGCCGATGATCGAGGCCATTTTCAGCATCGTCGGCGCCAGCATGATCGAGGTTTGCTCGCTGGCGTCATGCGCCTCGATCGCTTCGCGCAGCCGCATGATCGTGGTCTGGGTCACAGACAGCGAACCCGCCGTGACGATCGAGATCACCCGCTCGCCCTTGTTTTCAAAGTGAAACATCTTGCGATAGGTGGCAATATTATCAAGACCCGCGTTCGTACGGGTGTCCGACAGCAAAACCATGCCTTCATTCAGCAAGAGCCCAACGCAGTAAGTCATTCATATCTCCAGCGGCTTGGCGCGTAAGCTATTGCTGTTGCAACTGAACTGCAACGGTCACTTCAAGCGATTCCGTGCCAAGCCCGCGCGAAATGCCGCGAATGGGGGCGGCGTCTTGCGCATCTAACCCCGAGCCAAGCCGAATATAGCGCGCGTCTGGGCAGCAACGATTGGCCGGATCAAAGCCGATCCAGCCGATACCGGCGACAAAAACCTCGGCCCAAGCGTGCGAGGCCTCATGCGCAAGCCCGGTGTCATCGGCCTGCAAATAGCCCGAGACATAGCGCGCAGGCACCCCCGCAGCACGCGCCGCCGCAATCACCGCATGGGCGTGATCTTGGCACACGCCTTCGCCCTGCGCCAAGGCTTGCGCGGCGGTGGTGTGGGCGTGGGTGGTGCCCGGGCAATAGGCGATGCGGTCGGATATGGCGGCCGAGAGCGCATGGCACCCCGCCAACAGATCGGCGCCTTGCAACAGCGCGCCCAGATCGGCCAAGGCGGCATCGCTTTGGGTGGCTTGCGTCGCGCGCAGATAGGCAAAGGGCGGTGTCACCTCTTTATGGCCGCGCAGCACGCCTGCCAGATCGCTGGTTTCCACCTGCCCTTGCACCCGCACCTCGATCTCGCTGACCGGGCCCGCAATCGTCCAGCCCTGCACCCAATCGCCCGCGCCATCGCGAAAGCCGCCGCCCATGCTGCCGCCTGACACGGTTACGTTCCATTCAATCAGCTTTTGGCCGTCAAAGCGCGAGGGCGACAGGCGGTGGCTTTGCACCACCCCGCGCACGGGCATGTCATAGCGATAGAGCGTGCGGTGATCGACCGTGAGCAACATTATTGAACATCCCCCGAGAGATAGGCGTTATGGATCACCGTGCCCAGCCTTGCGGTGTCTTCGATAAAGCGGGTCAGAAACTCGTGCAGCCCCTCGTCGAAAATCCGGTCGGTCGATTGATTTTCCAAGCCAGTCAGCAGCCGCTGGGCGGCCTCTTGCGCAGGGGTTGCCGCCCCGTAGAACTTGGCCAGACGCGCCAGATGGTTGTTCATCCCCGCCATGCAGGTGATCAGCGAGCGCGGGCATTGCGGGTTCAAGATCAGGAAATCGGCGATCTTGGCCGAGGTCACCTCGCCGCCATAGGCCCAAAGAAACGCCCGATGCGACGACATCGCCCGCAGCAGCATCGACCATTGTTCGTTATCAAGACCCGAGCCGATATATTCGGCCTTGGGCAGCAGCACATAGTATTTCACATCCATCAAACGTGCGGTGCTGTCGCCGCGTTCAAGATAATAGCCAAGGTTCAAAAAGCTGTAGCCATCATTGCGCAGCAAGGTGGCATCAATCGCGCCGCGCAGCATGGCGGTGTGGCGCATCACCCATTCGGTCAGGGTCGACAGCTCTTGGTTGGGCCTGCGCCGCGCCACGATCTGGCGCATTTCCTGAAAGGCCGAGTTCAGCGCGTCCCAGACCTGCGTGGTCAAAGCCGTGCGCACAATGCGACCATTTTCACGCGCCCGCGTGATGCAAGACACCACGGAATTGGGGTTATCTGTGTCGAAAAACAGATAGCTTTCAATGTTTTGCTGCGTGGGCGCTCCGTATTTTGCGGCGTAACCCGTGGCATTGCCACTGGCGCGCAACAGACTGTCCCAATCGGAATGATAGCCTTCGGCGGTGGGCAAAAGCGCGATGCGCGCGCCCACTTCCAGCAGCCGTGCTGCGGTTTCGGCCCGCTCCATATTGCGGGCGATCCAGTAGAGGTTGTCGGCGGTTCTGCTTAACATCTGCTTACTCCGCCAAAACCCAAGTGTCTTTCACCCCGCCGCCCTGCGACGAATTCACCACCAAGGAGCCTTCGCGCAGCGCCACGCGGGTCAACCCGCCGGGCACCAATTCAATCCGCTCGCCCACCAGACAATAGGGCCGCAAATCGACATGGCGCGGCGCGATGCCCTCTTCGACAAAGGTCGGCGTCGTTGACAGCGCCAGCGTCGGCTGGGCGATGTAATTCGACGGATTGGCCTCGATCAGCAGACGAAAGGCTTCGACCTCGGCTTTGGTGGATTTCGGGCCAACCAACATGCCATAGCCGCCCGAGCCATGCACCTCTTTGACCACAAGTTCGGCCAGTTTTTCGCGCACATATTTCAGATCCTGCGCCTCGCCGCATTTCCAGGTGGGCACGTTTTTCAAAATCGGCTCTTCGCCCAGATAAAACCGCACCATTTCTGGCACATAGGTGTAGATCGCCTTATCATCGGCCACGCCCGCGCCCGGCGCTGAACAGATCGACACACCGCCCGCGCGGTAGACATCCATCAAGCCGGGCACGCCCAGCATCGACTCGGGGCGGAAGCACAAAGGGTCAAGGAAATCATCATCCAAGCGGCGATAGATCACATCAACGCGCTTGGGGCCTTGGGTGGTGCGGGTGTAGCAAAACTCGCCATCCACAAACAAATCCGCGCCCTCGACCAATTCCACCCCCATCATATCGGCAAGGAAGGAATGCTCGTAATAGGCCGAATTATAGTGACCCGGCGTCAGGATCACCACGGTCGGATCGCGGTCGCATTTGCGCGGGGCGACGCTGGCCAGCGTGCGGCGCAGCTTTTCGGGGTAATTGTCCACCGGCGCAATCCGGTTTTTCTGGAACAGCTCTGGGAACATCCGCATCATCATCTCGCGGGATTCCAGCATATAGGACACCCCCGAAGGCGTGCGGCAGTTGTCTTCCAAAACGTAGAAATCCCCCGGCCCCGTGCGCACGATATCGACGCCAACGATATGCGAATACACGCCTTTCGACGGGGTGAAGCCGCAGACAGATTTCTCGTAAGCCGCGTTTTGATAGACCAGCCGCGCCGGAATGCGGCCTGCGCGCACGATCTCGCCGCGCCCATAAACATCGACCAAAAACGCATTCAGCGCCCGCGCGCGCTGTTTGATGCCGCGTTCCAGCTTGGCCCATTCCGAGGCCATAAACACCCGCGGGAACATATCAAAGGGGATCAACCGATCAGGATCGCCGCCCTCGCCGTAAACCGCAAAGGTGATGCCGATGCGGCGAAACAGCGCCTCGGCCTCGGCTTGTTTTTCCAGCCGCACATCGGCGGGCATATCCGCGCTCCAGCCCTGCAAGCCCTTATAGGGGTCGCGCACGGCCTCGCCTTCGAACATCTCATTGAAACAGGAGGTCATTTGCCGCCGCCCTTTCGTTATAATGATCTAACTAGAAGCGGGCAAAGTCGGAAGGTAAAGCAAGATGCGCAAAAAAACTGGCGTATTCGTGCAGATGCACAATTTTTAGGCAGCGGCTTTGATGCCATTGCCGTGAGCCCACCTTGCGGTGCCGGGGTTTTGCCGCCTAGATGGGGGCAACATAGAATGAGGTTTGACATGACATTTCACCCCCTGCCCCGCCTTGGCACCAAGCGCCCAGTTTTCGACGCCCGCATCGGCTCTAACAGTTTTGGCGATCTGCCCGACTGGAATCTGGACGACCTTTACACCGACCCCGATGCGCCCGAATTGCAGCGCGACTTGACTTGGCTTGAAACCGCCTGCGCGGGCTTTGCCAGCACCTATCAGGGCAAATTGGCGGGGCTGTCGGCGGCACAGATGCTGGCTTGCGTGCAGGCCTATGAGGCGATTGACATCACCGCAGGCCGCATCGGGTCTTATGCGGGGCTGCGCTATTATCAAAACACCATGGACTCGGAACGCGCCAAGTTCATGGCCGATGTGCAAGACGCCATCACCAATTTTACCACGCCTTTGGTGTTCTTTAGCCTTGAATTCAACCGCTTGGATGAGGCGGCGCTGGCGGATCTGCTGGCGTCCAACGCAGACCTTGCCCGCTATCGCCCCGTGATGGACCGCATGCGCGCAATGCGGCCCTATCAGCTGTCTGACGAGATGGAGCAATATCTGCACGACGCGTCAGTTGTAGGGGCAAGCGCTTGGAACAAGCTGTTTGACGAAACCATGGCGGGGCTGATGTTTAAGGTCGCCGGCGAAGAAGAAGAGCTGAACCTAGAGGCGACGCTGAACCTGCTGACCGACACCGACCGCGCCAAGCGCGAGGCGGCTGCCCGCGCGCTGGCTGCGGTGTTTGATAAGCATATCAAGCTGTTCGCACGCGTGCACAACACCCTTGCCAAGGAAAAAGAGATCGAGGATCGCTGGCGCAAGATGCCAAGCCCGCAGCATGGCCGCCATCTGTCCAACCATGTCGAACCCGAGGTGGTGGAAGCCCTGCGCAATGCGGTTGTGGCCGCCTACCCCAAGCTTTCGCATCGCTACTATAAGCTAAAGGCGAAATGGATGGGGCTTGAAACCCTGCAAGTCTGGGACCGCAACGCGCCCTTGCCGATTGAAGCGCCGCGCTTGGTGAATTGGGCCGAGGCGAGCGAGACCGTGCTTTCGGCCTATGCCGCCTTTGACCCGCGCCTGGCCGAGATTGCCAAGCCCTTCTTCACCCAAGGCTGGATTGACGCAGGCGTCAAACCCGGCAAGGCACCGGGGGCTTTTGCGCATCCGACCGTGACCACGGTGCACCCCTATGTGATGCTGAACTATCTGGGCAAGCCGCGCGATGTGATGACGCTTGCGCATGAACTTGGCCACGGCGTGCATCAGGTGCTGGCGGCAGGCCAAGGCGAATTGCTTTCGGCCACACCGCTGACCTTGGCCGAAACCGCATCGGTGTTTGGCGAGATGCTGACCTTCCGCAAGCTGCTGGAAGGCGCCAAGACCAAGGCCGAGCGCAAGACCCTGCTGGCGGGCAAGGTCGAAGACATGATCAACACCGTGGTGCGCCAGATCGCCTTTTATGACTTTGAATGCAAACTGCACGCCGCCCGCGCCGAAGGCGAGCTGACGCCCGATGACATCAACGCGCTCTGGATGTCGGTGCAGGCGCAATCCTTGGGTGAAGTCTTTGATTTCATGGATGGATACGAGACCTTTTGGGCCTATATCCCGCATTTCGTGCATTCGCCGTTCTACGTCTATGCCTATGCCTTTGGCGATGGTCTGGTGAACGCGCTTTATGCCGCCTACGAGGGCGGGCTGCCTGATTTTGAAGAGAAATACTTTGATATGCTGAAGGCAGGCGGCTCGAAACACCACAAGGATTTGCTGGCGCCCTTTGGTCTGGATGCCAGCGACCCCAAGTTCTGGGACAAGGGCCTGTCGATGATCGCAGGCTTTATTGACGAGTTAGAGGCGATGGAGGACTGATCCCCAAGGCCGCAAAATCGGCTGCCGCTGCTTGCATGCGCTGCAACAGCGGCGGCCACATCACATCGCCGCCGCGCAGGTGCTGGTCGAAAAACCAATGCACAAAGGCCTGATAGGGCCAGTCGAAGCTTAGGGCATGGGCAAGCGCTGCGGGCCAGTCTTGCGGGCTTTGCACGGTGGCAGCGCAGGGGTGCAGATCGGATTTCCCAAACAGGATCGCGGGTTTTTGGTGCAGCATCGCCTCGATGGCTACCGACGAACAGATCGAAACGCAGACCGCCGCTGCCGCAAGAATATCATGCAGATTGGCCTGCGTCACCAAAACCTGCGGCTGTTTTCGGGCCAGCCAATGCAACAGCATCACGGTTTCCGGCCCCTGATTGCGCGGATGCGGCTTGACCACAACGGGGCGACCCGCAGCGCCTGCGATCACGGTTTGCAGCATGGCTTGGGTTGACATGAACCGCGCCGCCTCGACCGGTTCGGACCAATCTTGCAAGAACACCGCAATCGCGTCTTTGGGCAGGGTGCTACGCTCTTGCGGTTGGTCATAGCGACTTAGGCGCGGCAGCACATAGCGCTGACGCAGGGTCTGAAAGCGGCGCGCGGCTGCGACCTCGGGGACGGTCTTGGGATCAAAGCTAGCGCGATTGCTGCGGCTTTGAAAATAGACGCCTTCGGGATCGAAATAGAAATAGGGCAAAAGATAGGCCACGGCGGTGTTCAAAACACAGGCCCCCGTGCCGCCGCCGTTATGCACAAAATGAAAATCCGCGCCCTGCGGCAGGTCTTGCAGCGCGCGCGCTTCGCGGCGGCGCAAGACAACCTCTGCGCCGCGAGCCTGAAACCCGCGGCGCAGCTCTTGATAGATCTTTGGCATCTGCTGATCGCCCAACAAATGCCGTGGCAGATGAAAAACGATCTGCCCTTTTGCCGTCAAAGCGTGATCTCGACGCCTTTTGCGTAAACCTCGTCCATCATCGCTTGGGTGCCGCGCACGAATTCCAGCGGGCAGGCATAGGGCTCTTGACCAAGTGCTGCGCGGCCAAAGGCTTCGACTTGCAGCACATATTGGTTCACTCCGGCAAAACGCTCGGTGGTGACGCGGTTGCCGTTTTGATGCAGGCTGACGGCGGCCAGATCGTTGACATTGGCATTGAACGGCCCGCCATCCAGCCTCACCATGCCCTTATCGCCCTGAAAGGTCACGGTCTGGCGGTTGTAAAGCCGCATCGAGGTCATCGAGTTATAGGTGAACTTGCCATGCGGCCCGTCCATAATGCCCGCCACTTGCGCAAAGCTGTCGATGCCATTGTCCATGATCAGCCGCGCCGAGATGTCGACGGGTTCAGACGAGGTCACAAAGCGCGCCGAGCCAAAGGTATAAACCCCAATGTCGCGCAACGACCCGCCGCCCGCGTCGGAGCGGTTGCGGATGTTTTCCATGTCGTGCAAGCAAAAGGAAAACTGCGCATCGACATGGCGCAGCTGGCCAATCTCGCCAGCCTCGACCCAAGCCTTGGCCTTTTGCCACTGGGGATGATGCACAATCATATAGGCCTCGGCGGCCAGCAGACCGCTGGCGTCGCGCGCGGCGATAATCTGGTCGATCTCGCTGGCCTGCATCGCGATGGGCTTTTCGGTCAGCACATGCTTGCCCGCAGCCAGTGCTTTCAGCGACCATTCCACATGAATGTGGTTCGGAAGCGGGATATAGACCGCGTCAATGTTGGGGTCTGCAAGCAGCGCGTCATAGCTGGAATGCACGATCAAATCTGGGCAAAACGCCTGAAACCCAAGGGCTTTTTCTGGGCTAGAGGTGGCAAGCGCCACCAGTTTCGCGCCCTTGGCGGCATGGATCGCCGGTGCCATGTGATTGAGCGCGAAATTCGCAGCCCCCAAGATACCCCAACGCATAACCTTCATAACCGGCCTCCCTGACTGTTCGCGGCAGGCTAGCCTGTGCCCGATGCCTGCGCAACGGGGCTTAGTCTTCGGCAGGCTCGACGGTTGCGGGTTTTCGTAAGAAGGTATAGCCGATTGCCCCTAGATAGGCGAAATCAACCAAAACCAGCGTGGTCCAAGGGTAGGTCAGCAGTGCAGCAACCACGCCCACAAAGACAAGAATGACAAAGCTGACATTTTCGGCATAGACCGTGGCGCGCTTGAACGAAGGCGTGCGGAACCGCCCCACCATTAACCCGCCCACAATTACCATCCACAAGGCCACCGCCCAGATTGCCGCCGGTTTGCCGCTGTCCAAAGCATAGGCCAGAAAGATCGGCAGCAAGACCAAAAGCGCGCCAGCAGGCGAGGGCACGCCCTGAAAGCTGTTGGAATCATTCTCGGGCTGACGGTTGCTGATGTTAAAGCGCGCAAGCCGCAGCAGGCAGGCCACCGCATAGACCAAACAGGCGATCCAGCCTTCTGACCGCATGCCCTGAAACGCCCAAAGATAGGTGATCAGCGCAGGCGCCACGCCAAAGTTGACCAAATCGCACAGGCTGTCCAACTCGGCACCCATGTCGCTTTGACTTTTCAAAAGCCGCGCCATCCGCCCGTCCAGCCCGTCCAGCACCGCCGCCACAAGAATCAGCGCGACCGCCATGCCAAATTGCCCCGCAATCGCAAAGCGCACCGCTGTCAGCCCCGAACACAGCGCCGCAATGGTTAAGAAATTTGGCAAAAGCTGCACCAGATGCAGCTTTTTGCGCCGTTTGCGACCCTCGGGCTGTACGATCATTCTGAAATCGCCGTGCGACGCAGCAGGTCGCGGTCCAGCTCTGCCAGAACGGTTTCGCCTGCGATCATGGTTTGGCCCAGCGCCACCAGCGGCTCGACGCCTTCGGGCAGATAGACATCCAGACGCGAGCCAAAGCGGATCAGGCCAAAGCGCTCGCCCGTGCGCAGACCTTGACCTTCGCTGACAAAGGGCACGATGCGGCGCGCCACAAGACCGGCAATCTGCACCACGATCAGATGACGGCCATCGGGCAGTTCCAAGAGCAGGCTGTTGCGCTCGTTATCGGTGGAGGCTTTGTCCATCGCGGCGTTAAAGAATTTGCCCGGACGGTAGGCCATTTTCACCAAACGCGAGGCAATCGGCGTGCGATTCACATGGCAGTTGAACACCGACATGAACACCGAAACCCGGGTCAATTCGGCATGGCCCACGCCCAATTCAGGCGGTGGCACTGCGCGTTCGATCAGGCTGACAATGCCGTCAGCGGGCGAAACGATCAGCCCGCGCCCCTGTGGAATAGCGCGCTTTGCATCGCGGAAAAAGTAATAGCACCAAACCGTTAGGCCAACACCGATCCAGCCCAGCGGATCCCAGATCAGGAAAAGCACCAGCGTGATCGCGGCAAAGATCGCAACGAACTTATAGCCCTCGCGGTGCATGGGTTTGATGAAAGTTTCTAGCATCGTCATAAAAATCGCCCCTTGGCTTGATCGCACAGTCCTAGCCTTTGACGCGACAGGGTGCAACCGTCGGGCCAAGCTGACCCGACGCAAGTTTATGCAGGCACCACCATGCCCTTGGTTTTGGCCAGCTCGCGCATCCGCTCTTGCAGCTTTTCAAAGGCGCGCACTTCGATCTGGCGGATCCGCTCGCGGCTGACGCCGTAGATGTCCGACAGCTCTTCCAAGGTGATCGGGGTTTCTGACAGCCGACGCTTGTGCAGCACATCGCGCTCGCGCTCGTTCAGCACGGTCATGGCGTTTTGCAGCAGGCTCATACGGATGTCGAATTCATCGCGCGCCTCGTAGTCGCCGGCCTGATCGCTGTCTTCATCTTCCAGCCAGTCCTGCCACTGCGTTGTGCCCTCGCCATCCGATCCGACGGTGGCATTCAGCGACGAATCCCCCCCCGACAGGCGGCGGTTCATCGAGATCACCTCGTCGTGGGTCACGTTCAGTTCGGTGGCGATTTTGGCAACGTTTTCAGGGCGCAGATCGCCCTCTTCCAGCGCGCCGACCTTGGCTTTGGCTTTGCGCAGGTTAAAGAACAGCTTTTTCTGTGCCGAGGTGGTGCCCAGTTTCACCAAGCTCCAGGACCGCAGGATATATTCCTGGATCGAGGCGCGAATCCACCACATGGCATAGGTCGCCAAGCGAAAGCCCTTTTCAGGGTCAAAGCGTTTGACCGCCTGCATCAGCCCGACATTGGCTTCGGAAATCACCTCGGCCTGCGGCAGGCCATAGCCGCGATAGCCCATGGCGATTTTCGCGGCCAAGCGCAGATGCGAGGTGACCATTTTATGCGCGGCTTGGCTGTCTTGGTGGTCAACCCACCGTTTTGCCAGCATATATTCTTCTTCAGGTTCCAGCAGCGGAAACTTGCGGATTTCCTGCATATAGCGGTTCAGCCCCTGTTCGGGGCTGGGTGCTGGTAGGTTTGCATAGGTGCTCATCGTGACGCTCCCTTCTTTTCCGGTGCGATTGCGCCCCCGGGCAGGCAAATTTAAGTGTGCTTAAACGCGCCTTCAAGACACATCCTACACATTTAGCTTAACGTCAGATGAACATGGATCGGTCTCAATGTAAGATTTATGTCATTCTCTTCACGCTTATGTCAGCGCAGGGCTGCGATCAGCTCGGCCATATCGGCAGGCAGAGGCGAGGAAAACTCCAGCATCTCGCCCGTTACCGGATGCACAAAACCCAAAGTCGCCGCATGCAGCGCCTGACGCGCAAAGCCCATGCCAAGCTCGGCCGCCTCTTCGCCGTAAAGCTTGGGCGCCAGCCTGCGCTTGCCGCCATAGGTCTGATCGCCCAAAAGCCCGTGGCCGGCATAAGACATATGCACCCGGATCTGATGCGTGCGGCCGGTTTCCAGCCAGCATTCCACCAGACTTGCACCGCCCTTCAGATCTTCGATCACCCGCGCGCGGGTCACCGCATGGCGGCCTTGATCCCAAACCACGGCTTGGCGCTGACGGTCGGTTTTGTGCCGCGCCAGATGGGTAGCAATTTTCAAGATGCCGCCGGCTTCAAAACTGACGCCGCGCATGCCGCGCAGGCGGGGGTCGCTGGCCGCAGGCACCCCGTGGACCACCGCAAGATAATGGCGGTTGACGCTGTGATCTTCAAACTGGGCGGCAAGCCCGTGATGCGCGCGGTCGGATTTGGCCACCACCAACAGGCCGGTGGTGTCTTTATCAATGCGGTGCACAATGCCCGGACGCCGCTCGCCGCCGATGCCCGACAGCGTGTCGCCGCAGTGATGCAACAGCGCGTTCACCAAAGTGCCCGAGGGCGTGCCGGGGGCCGGATGCACCACCATGCCCGCAGGTTTGTCGATGACGATCAGATCGCCATCCTCCCAGATCACCGAAAGCGGAATGTCTTCGGCCATGGTTTCCACATCCACCGCAGGCGCAAGCCGCAGGCTATAGACCTGCCCCTCGACCACCTTGGCTTTGGGGTTGGTCACCGCAATGCCGTCCAGAAAAACATCGCCTTCGTCGATCATTTTCATCAAGCGCGAGCGCGACAGCGCGGCTTGCTCTGGCACTGCGGCCGCAAGCGCCTTATCTAGGCGTGCGGGCGCATCTTCGCCGATCTCCACCTCAAGCTGCCCCTGTGGGGTATCTTCGTCATCAAAAGGGCCTGCCATGACCGATACTCCTGAAGAGCCAAGGCTGCCGCCCTCGCTGCGTTTGTTAAAGGCTTTGGTGATCGTGCTGATGATCACCATGATTTGCGGTGTCATAACCGTGGTCGGCCTGCTTGTCACCCGCATGCCCAATGCAAATGCTGCTTTGCCGATATTACCCTCTAGTCTTAGCCTGCCTGCGGGCAAAACCGCGCTTGCGGTGACGATGGGGCAAGGCTGGGTCGGGGTGGTGACCCAGGACAGTCATTTTCTGGTGTACAACAGCGCCGGAACTCTTGTGCAAGATGTCACGCTGACCCTGCCCTAAGCCTTCCACCTTCGCCCAACGTTTAACGCGCTGCCACAGAGCGGCGCGGGCTTTTGGCTGACCAAAGGTTAAACAAAGCTGAACCAGCGCGAAGGCAGTTACGACGCCCGCATGCCATTATCCTGTGCAGACTTGGCCCAAGATGCCGAAACTGGAGGCAGATTCGACCGAAAGGTTAAGTTTATGTTGCGTCGCGCCAAAAAGCGCTGCCCAATATGATCAAAACATATCAGGGAGCGAGCCATCTTGACCCAAGCCAACGCCATAGAAGCGCGCAATGTCATCAAAGCCTTTGGCCAAGGCGCCTCGCTTGTCAAAGCTTTGGACGATGTCTCGGTTCAGATCAATCAAGGCGAGTTTTTCACCCTGCTTGGCCCCTCGGGCTGCGGCAAGACCACCTTGCTGCGGCTGATCGCGGGGTTCGAGATGCCGACAGACGGGCTGATCTTGCTGGAGGGGGCCGACATCACCTATCTGCCGCCCAACAAGCGGCCGGTGAACACGGTGTTTCAAAGCTATGCGCTGTTTCCGCATCTTACCGTGGCGCAAAACATCGGCTTTGGTCTGCAAATGCAGGGCCGCCCCAAGGCCGAGGTCGATAAGACCGTGGCCGAGATGCTGGCGTTGGTAAAACTGGAGGCGCTGGCCAGCCGCAAGACCAGCCAGCTTTCGGGCGGTCAGCAACAAAGGGTCGCCTTGGCGCGCGCACTTGCCCCCAAGCCAAAGGTGTTGTTGCTGGACGAGCCGCTGTCGGCGCTGGATCTGAAACTGCGCAAGGAAATGCAGGTCGAACTGAAGCGCTTGCAGCTGGAAACCGGCATCACCTTTATCTTTGTCACCCATGACCAAGAAGAGGCGCTGACCATGTCTGACCGCATCGGCGTGATGTCGGCGGGCAAATTGCAACAGGTCGGCACGCCCAAAGAGATCTACACCCGCCCCGTCAACCGCTTTGTCGCAAGCTTTATCGGCGAGACGAATTTTCTAACCGCCGAAACCGAGGCGGGCGGCGCGCGCCTTGCCAGCGGAGATTTTATTGCCATCGCCGGCATGGCGGCGGCAGGACAGGTGACGCTGACGCTGCGGCCTGAACAGCTGTCGATCGTGGACCCAGCGGCTGCGGGGGCGATTGCGGCCACCGTGACCTCGCTGGTGTATTTTGGCACCGACACCCATGTGAACATGACGCTGCGCGATGGTTCCGAGGTGATCGCGCGGCTGCAAAGCCCGGCTTCGGGCGATGCGGGGCTGCTGGCGGGGCAAGCGGTGGGCATTGCCATCAGCCCAGGGGCCGCCCAGATTGTGGAGGATTAAATGAGCGCCGCAGAACGCGACCAAGACCACGCTTCCAGCCGAAACGGCTGGCTGCTGTCGACCCCTGCGCTGATTGTGTTGACGCTGTTTGCGGTGGGGCCTTTGCTGATTGTGGCGGTCTATTCGTTTTTGACGCCGGGCAAATACGGCAATGTCGAATGGGCGCTGTCGTTTGAAGGCTGGCGCAGCATTCTTTACACCAAGGATATCTTTGACGACACCTATGGGCTGGCCGATGCCAATCTGACGATCTTTTGGCGGTCGCTGAAACTGTCGATGCTGACCACGCTGACCACCTTTGCGGTGGGCTTTCCCACCGCTTGGTTCATCGCCACCCGCCCGCCCAAGGCGCGGCCTTTGTGGCTGTTTTTGATCACCATCCCGTTTTGGACCAATCTGTTGATCCGCACCTATGCGATGAACGAGGTGCTGCGCACCGAAGGGCTGATGAACACCGTGCTGATGAAACTGGGCGCGATCAGCAGCCCGATCCAAGTGATGTATACCGATACGGCAGTGTTTATCGGCATGACCTATGTCTATTTGCCGCTGATGGTGCTGCCGCTGTTTGCAGCCATCGACCGCTTTGACATGCGCTTGCTGGAGGCGGGCTATGATCTTTACGCCAGCCGCTTGCAGGTGCTGCGCCGCATTATCCTGCCGATTGTAAAACCGGGGATCATCGCGGGATCTATCTTGGTGTTTGTGCCCTCGCTGGGGGCCTATGTCACGCCGCGGGTGCTGGGCGGCGGCAAGCAGATGATGATCGGCAACTTCATCGACCTGCAATTTGGCCAAGGCCGCAATTGGCCGCTGGGGGCATCCTTGTCGCTGACGCTTCTGGTGATCGTGACCATCGCGCTGCTGGTCTATGTCAAATACGCCAATAAGGAGAGCGCGCATGGCTAAACCTTCGTTTTCGGTCTCGGCGCTGCCCGGTTTTGCCACCACGGCGATTTTGGTCTTTGTGGCGCTTTATCTGCCGATCTTCACGCTTGTGGCCTATTCGTTTAACGCCAGCCAATCGGTGGCGGTCTGGGGCGGGTTTTCGCTGGATTGGTATGGCAAGGCTTGGGCCAATGATGCGGTCAAGGCCGCCACCGTGCGGTCTTTGCTGATTGCGGTCTCGGCGGCGGTGATCTCGACCGCGCTTGCCACGATGGCAGCGCTTGGCACCACAAGGCGCAAGGCCTTCAAGGGCCAGACCTTTATCTATGTGATGATCAACCAACCGCTGATGGTGCCCGAAATTGTCACCGCCGTGGCCTTGCTGATCTTTTTTGGCATGATCAAAAAAGCCACGGGCTATCAAGGGCTTGGCTATGTGATTGCGGCGCATTCGGCGTTTTGCATTCCCTTTGCCTATCTGCCGATCCGCGCGCGACTGGAAGGCATGGACATCAGCCTGGAAACGGCGGCGCAGGATCTTTACGCAAGTGCTTGGCAAAGCTTTCGCTACGTCACCCTGCCGATCCTTGCGCCGGGGGTGGCGGCGGGTGCGATGCTGGCCTTTGTGATCAGCCTTGATGATGTGGTGATCACCGAATTTGTAAAATCCGGCGGCCAAGATACCCTGCCCACCTATATGCTGGGCCAAATGCGCCGCCAACTGACGCCCGAGGTCAATGCTATTTCTTCGATGCTGCTGGCGCTGACCGTGGCGCTGCTGACGGCTTTTTTCTTTCTGACCCGCAAAGACGAGTAGAACCGGAGATTGCCGATGAAAAACACCCTGCTTGGCCTGTCACTGCTGCTGTGTTCCACCTCGCTGGCGGCGGCCGAGGAATTGCATCTGTTCAACTGGGGCGATTACACCTCGCCCGAATTGCTGAGTAAATTCGAGGCCGAAACCGGCATTCGGGTCACCACCACCGATTATGACAGCAACGACACCGCCTTGGCGAAAATCTCGGCAGGGGGCACGGGGTTTGATCTTGTGGTGCCTTCGGCGCATTTTGTGCAGATCTATGTCGAAAAGGGGCTGGTGCAAAAGCTTGACCTGACCCGCCTGCCCCATCACGGCAATATCAAGCCTGAATGGATGGATGTTGAATGGGACAAGGGCCGCGAATATTCGATCCCGTGGCAATGGGGCTCGACCGGCATTTCGGTGGATACTTCGGTTTATAGCGGGGACGCCAATACATCGGACATTTTCCTGAACCCGCCAGACGCGCTGAAAGGCAAGATCAACGTCGTGCCCGAGATGAACGAGATCGTCAATCTGGCGGTGATGTGGGCGGGGGGCAAACCCTGTTCCGAAGATGTTGCGGTGCTGAAAAAAGCCCGTGATGCGCTGATGAATGCCAAGCAATATTGGCTTTCGATGGATTATGGCACCACCGAGCGGATGGCCAATGGCGAATGGGCGGCCTCGGTGAATTGGTCGGGCGAAACCTTCCGCGCGCGGCTGGCCAATCCCAATGTGGTTTATGGCTATCCAAAGGAAGGCTATCCTTTGTGGATGGACTCGGTGATGCTGCTGTCTGACGCGCAAAACGTCGATGCGGCCTACAAATTCCTTGATTTTATCATGCTGCCCGAGAATGCTGCCCTGATATCGGCCTTCGCGCGCTATCCAAACGGCATCACCGGCGCCGAAGACTTTATGCCCGCCGATATGCAAACCGCGCCCGAGGTGGTGATCCCAGAGGCAAGCCGTGCTGCGGGGCATTTCCTGCCAACCTGTGCCGGCAAGTCGATGGACTATATGACCGCGATCTGGACTGAACTGCAAAAATAATCAAAACCAACAGGGAGACGACAATGAAAAACCTACTCTCCGCGACAGCGCTTTTGCTGGCAAGCACCTCGTTTGGCTATGCCGAAGGCAGCTTGCAGCTGTTTAACTGGGGCAATTACACCGGCCCGAAACTGCTGGAAAAATTCGAAAAAGAAACCGGCATCAAAGTCACTGTCACCGATTACGACAGCAATGACGCGGCCTTGGCCAAGATCGAGGCCGGCGGTTCGGGCTTTGATCTGGTGGTGCCAACCCACCAATATGTGCAGATCTATGCCGAAAAAGGCCTGATCCAAAAGCTGGACCTGTCCAAGATTCCAAACCACAAAAACATCGCGCCCGAATGGATGGATGTGTCGTGGGATCAGGGCCGCACGCTGACCATCCCTTGGCAATGGGGCACCACCGGCATTGCGGTGAACACCTCGGTCTATAAGGGCGATATCAACACCTCGGACATCTTTTTGCATGTGCCAGAGGAGCTGAAAGGCAAGATCAACATCGTTCCCGAGATGAATGACATCGTCAATCTGGCGGTGATGGCCGCGGGCGGCGAGCCTTGCACCGAAGACACCACCATTCTGAAACAGGTGCGCGACGATCTGATTGCGGCCAAACCGGATTGGATTTCGATGGATTACGGCGCCACCGAAAAGCTGTCGAACAACGATTGGGCGGCCTCGGTGAACTGGAACGGATCGACGATGCGGGTGCGGCTTGCCAATCCGGATGTGAAATACGGCTACCCCAAGGAAGGCTATCCGGTCTGGATGGATTCGGTGGCGCTTTTGTCGGATGCCAAGAATGTCGAAGAGGCCTATACCTTTTTGAACTTTATTGCCGAGCCTGAAAACGCGGCGCTGATCTCGGATTTCGCGCGCTATGCCAATGGCATTGCAGGATCGGAACCCTTCATGCCCGAAGACATGAAAACCGCGCCCGAAGTGCAGATCCCAGAAGAGTTCAAGGCGGCGGGCAAATTCATCCCCACCTGCTCGACCAAGGCGCAGGACTATATGACCGCGATCTGGACCGAACTGCAAAAGTAGGTGATCTGGCGGCGGTGTGGGGGCATCCGCCCCCCCACCATTGCGATAAGCGCTGACGCGCGGGCAAGGGGCCAGTGGCCCCTTGCGGCCTGTTCCGCAGGCGTTTTCCCCCAATGACTGGAGCCCCGCCTTGGACCTGATCGCGCTTTCTGCTTCTGAGTTGTCCCGCCAGATTGCCGGCCGCAAACTCGCCCCTTCCGAGGTGATGGCAGCTTATCTGCGCCAGATTGCTGCGGTGAATGGCGGGCTGAATGCGATTGTGTCCTTGCGCGATCCTGATGATCTGATGGCCGAGGCGCGCGCCGCCGATGATGCGCCGCATGCAGGTTGGCTGCACGGGCTGCCGCTGGCGGTGAAAGACCTTTGCGCGGTCAAGGGGCTGCGCACCACCTATGGCTCGCCGCTGTTTGCCGATTTTGTCCCCGCCAAGGATGATCTCTTGGCCGCTCGGATGCGCAAGGCGGGGGGGATTTTCATTGGCAAGACCAACACCCCCGAATGGGGCCACGGCAGCCATTCCTTCAACCGCGTTTTTGGCGTCACCCGCAACCCCTATGACGCCAGCCGCACCGCGGGGGGATCATCGGGTGGGGCGGCAGCGGCGCTGGCGGCACGGATGCTGCCGGTGGCCGATGGCTCTGACATGATGGGCTCGCTGCGCAATCCGGCCGCCTTTTGCAACGTTTACGGCTTTCGCCCCAGTTGGGGGCTGGTGCAGCATGATGCCGAGGGCGATACCCATCTGGCCACGCTTGCCACCGAAGGCCCGATGGCGCGCACGATTGAAGACATCGCAGGGCTGCTGGCGGTGCAGGCCGGCGTGAACCCCGAGCTGCCCTTTGGCCGCCAAGCGCAAAACTACAGCGCCCTGAACGGCGATCTGCGCGGCAAGCGCATCGCTTGGCTGGGCGATTGGGGCGGGGCCTATGCGGTGGAGCCGGGGATCCTTGCGCTTTGCGAAGCAGCCCTGACGGTGTTTCGAGATCAGGGCGCGCTGGTCGAGGCCATAGCCCCACCCTTTCCCGCCGAAAAGCTGTGGCAGGCTTGGACCACTTTGCGCGCGATGCTGAATGCGGGCAGTTTCAAGCCGATCTATGACGATCCGGCCAAACGCGCCGAATTGAAACCCGAAACCCTATGGGAAATCGAGCAGGGCAGCAGCCTAAGCGCGCAAGCGGTTTACGAGGCCAGCGTCATCCGCTCGCGCTATTACGCCAAAATGGCGCGGCTGTTTGAAAGCTATGACGCGGTGGTTTTGCCCACGGCGCAGGTCTGGCCATTTCCGGCAGACTGGCGCTGGCCGCAAAGCATTGGCGCGCGCGCGATGGACACCTATCACCGCTGGATGGAGGTGGTGATCCCGATCAGCCTGATCGGCCTGCCTGCGCTGTCGCTGCCGGTGGGGTTTGGCGCGCAGGGCCTGCCGATGGGGATGCAGCTTGCCGGCCGCGTGGGGGCGGATGCGCAGATCCTGGCGATGGGGCAGGCCTATCATCTGGCGACAGATTGGCCCAGCCGTCGCCCGCCGGCGCTATAGCACCTGCCAATCCGAGGCAAAGCGGTCATCATTGGGCAAAAACCGCCCGACATTGATCAGGGTGAACAAGATGGCATAAAGATGCTTGCGCTTTTGGCTGGCGATTTGCAGACCGTCTTGGGCCTGCAAATGCGGCATATGCTGGGCAAAAAAGCTGCGATATTCTTCGGTAAAGCGCCGCGCAAAGCCACCATAGCTTTGGTTGAACGGCTTGCGCCGCCCGATGAAATGCACAAAGCAAACGTCGAAAAACCCCATGTAATACATGGTCTGATGCGAATATTCGTAGTTCCAGACCAAGGACAGCTCGGCCCAATTGTCGCGCAGCGTCACGTTCAGCGCGGTTTGGTCATGCGCCATCAGCTTGAGCGCGTTTTGCGCCGCGAAATCCAGCGCGCGCTGGGTCACGCCTTGCGCGTTCCATGCCGCCACATCAATCAGCAAGACGCCCGAGTTGAAATATTTGCCAAAGGGCAGATCAAAGGGGCGGAAATCTTCGGGCACCCGATCTGGTTTGCGCAGCTGCACCATATCGCGCACCGCCCCCACCGCTCGTCCGCCCAGATCAAGCGACAACAGCCGGTTCAAATCGCCGCGCTGATAAAACACATCGGCATCAAGATAGAGCATCCGGCGGTAATCTGCCGCCAGCAGATCGGGCGCCATGATCCGCAGATAGGCTGCAAAGCTGATCCTGTCATCGGCGGGCAAACGGCTGCCCCAAGCGGCGGCGTCGATCTGCACCAC
>NZ_DAIPZF010000005.1:69133-102724 GCF_036782355.1 Cypionkella sp. | reverse complement strand
CCAAATCTGCCATCCGCTGCGCCATAGCACCCGTTGAACCAATCGGTTCTGCCAGAAAATCTTGCGCCCAAATCCCGCGCTCGCCGCCCATAATCTGTGCCAGCCGCCGCGGGCCTTTTGGCAAGCTGACATCAAACCGCCGCATGATCCGCCGCCAGCGGGTTGTGAAATCTGCATCCCCCGCAGGCAGCTGCCAAATGCAGTGCAAATGATCCGGCAAAACCACCCAAGCCGGCATCACAAAGGCCAGCTCGCCTTGGGTCAGCTGCATCGCCGCCCGCAGGCGCGGCAGTTCCAGAACCAAAAGATCATCGCCCGCATGACGCAGAGCAACCGTAAAATAAACTGAGGTCAAAGGGCTTTGTTCCATGCCGCAACCTTGCCACAGGCTGGTTAACACAATCTTTACGCAGACCGAGGCTTGATGAATTTACCAGCGCTTGAGCGCGGCCTCATCCTCATCGCGTGCCGCAACCCATGCGCCACCCGTCGCCGAGATTTCTTTCTTCCAAAACGGCGCGCGCGATTTCAGATAATCCATCAAAAACTCCGCGGCTTCAAAGGCATCAACCCGGTGCTTAGACGCCACCGCCACCATCATGATCGGATCCGCCCCCGCCAGCCTGCCAAAGCGGTGGATCACCAGCGCATCTATCAGCGCCCAGCGCGCGGCGGCCTGATCCATCATCGCGGCAATCGCCTTTTCGGTCATGCCGGGATAATGCTCGATCTCCATCATTGACAGCGCGCCGCCATTGTCGCGCACCAGCCCGGTAAAGCTGACCACCGCCCCCGCGCCGGCAGCCTGCGCCGAAAAGGCGTTCAGCTCGGCGCCTGCGTCAAAAGCCTCGGCTTGCACGACAACCCGCATTCAGCCCCCGGTCATCGGCGGAAAAAACGCCACCTCGCGCACGCCCGCAAGCGGTGCCGCAAAATCGGCAAGCTCTTGATCCAAGGCCACCCGCACTGAGGCCAGATCGCCAAAAGCCAGCGCATAACGCTCCTCACGCGCGCTCAACTCTGCCACCAAATCGGCAACCGTCAGCGCCGCGGTCTGAAGGCTTTCGCGCGGCACCCCGATGCGTTCGCGCAGCCAAGCGAAATAGATCACCTCGATCATGTGTCGTCTTTCAAATACGGCAGCGATTTGCGGAAATAATCCAAGCCGGTGATCGCCGTCAGCACCGCCGCGACCCACATCAGCACAAGCCCGACATCGCCCGCAAGGCTGGCACAATCGCGCTTGCCACAGGCGCGCACAGGGTCGGCCAAGCCCGCCGAGACCGCGTCCAGATATTGATCCGGCGTCATGCCGTGCATTTTCACGCCGTTCAGATATTCCAAGCCGGTGCCCAGAAACAGCACCGCAATCGCCACCATCTGCGCCGTGGTTTTCCATTTCGCCAGCTTGGTCACCTTCAGCAAACCCGCCTTAGCGCCAAGGAATTCGCGCAGACCCGAGACAAAAACCTCGCGAAACAGAATAACCGTCGCGGGCAAGATCAGCCAAGGGTTCATCCCCGAATAGCCTGTCAGCACCATGATCGCGATCACCACCATCGCCTTATCGGCAATCGGGTCCATCATCGCGCCAAACTTGCTTTCCTGCTTCCACAGCCGCGCCAGATAGCCGTCGAAATAATCGGTGATCGCCGCCAGAATAAACAGCGTCAGCGCAAACCAATCCGCCAAGGGCCGCGCGAAATACAAAAACATCACAGCCACACCCGGGGCCGCTAGCAGACGCAAGACCGTCAATATGTTCGGAATGGACCATCTCATGCCCAAGTCCTAGCCGATGCGCCCCCGCCGCGAAAGGTCGAAAATTAGGGCGGTTGCTGGATCAGTATTTACACATCTTCCTCGCGGTACGCTGGCGCGATGAAAGACGCGAGGTGTTGGTCTTGACCCTATCGCAACGCAGGCGGCAGGTCTCGCAGCCTGGAACTCAGATCATCGATTTGATCGCGCATCCAATTTGAGCAAATGCGCACGACACTTGCAGGCTGATTTTTCAATCCAAGGGTGCGGAACGAATCCACCACCACTGTTGTGCAGACATCATGAACCACGTTTGCAACACATTCAGCACAGTAAGTGCATTCGTAAGAACAGATACGAGCATCCGATAAGTCAGGCGGAAGATCTTTGTCGCATCACTCACAATTTGGCCCAAGTTCCAGCATTGATTAGCTCTTTCCGATATAAACTTATTTTATAAGATCGGGAGGCCATCCGAAAAAATGTTCAAATTGCGCTCGCAAAACCACAGCATCCCATGCTGCGCCACGAAGCCCAGTTAGGCTTATTTGCAGCCCCCTCACCCCGCCACCGGCGCCCAGATCACATCATCAATCCGCGGCGCCCCCGTGGCCAGCATCACCAGCCGGTCAAACCCCAGGGCAATTCCCGCCGCTGCCGGCATAATCTCCAATGCCGCTAGGAAATCTTCGTCCAAAGGATAGCGCTCGCCATAAACCCGGGCCTTTTCGTCCATCTCGGCCCCAAAGCGCCGCCGCTGCTCGCCTGCATCGGTCAACTCGCCAAAGCCATTGGCAAGCTCCACGCCGCAGGCATAAACCTCGAACCGTTCGGCCACCCGTGCATCCCTCGGGTGCCGCCGCGCCAAGGCAGCCTCGGCGGCGGGGTATTCGTCCAAAATCGTGATCCGCCCCATGCCCAGATGTGGCTCGACCAACTCGCCCAAGACACGGCTGAGCATATCCGACCAGGTGTCATCCTCGGCCACCCGCAGCCCCACCCGCACAAGCTCACCGCGCAAAACCGATGCCAAGACCGCACCATCGGGCGAAATACTCGCCAGCAGATCGACCCCGGCATAGCGCAAAAACGCCTCGGCCACCGACAGCCGTTCAGGCTCCAACCCCGTGTCACAGACCGCGCCGCGAAACTGCAACACCCCGCCCGCCAGCCTGCAAAAGGCCATCATATCGGCCATCAAAACCTCATAGCTTTCGCCCACCCGATACCACTCCAGCATGGTAAACTCAGGGCTGTGCAAAGCCCCCCGCTCGCGGTTGCGCCAGACATGGGCGAAACTGGCGATGCGCCGCTCGCCCGCCGCCAACAGCTTTTTCATCGCAAACTCGGGCGAGGTGTGCAGATACATCGCCCGCCCCAGACCGTCATTGCCAATCGCCTCGGTGCGAAACCCGTGCAGATGCGCCTCATTGCCCGGCGAAATCGCCAGCGCCGAAGGGTCGACCTCGATGAAGTCGCGCTCTGCCAGCCAAGCCCTGATCCGCGCCTGAATCCGGTTGCGCTCCAGCAACAGCCCGCGCCGATCCGCATGCCGCTCAGGCTGCCACCAAGCCGCCGCGCTATTTTTATCAGCCATCTGGAGATTTCCCGTCATATAGGCTAAAGCCACCCCGATATATCCGCGCCCCTTACCCTTGGGGCCTCCCAAGAACAAGGAAACAGACGTGAAAGTCATCGCCTCCTCGCTCCGCAAAGGCAATGTCGTCGAGATGGACGGCAAACTCTACGCCGTGCTCAAAGCCGAAAACTTCCACCCCGGCAAAGGCACCCCCACCACTTCGGTCGATATGCGCCGCATCTCGGATGGCGTCAAAGTCGCCGAACGCTGGCGCACCACGGAAATGGTGGAAAAAGCCAATGTCGACGAGCGCGAATACGACTTCCTCTATGAAGACACCGAAGGCTTCCACTTCATGGAACCCACCACCTATGAACAATTCGCGGTGCACCCCGATGTCGTGGGCGACGACAAAGCCTTTCTGACCGATGGCATCAAAGTCTATCTGAAAACCTATGACGGTGTCGCCATCGCCCTTGAATTGCCACAGCGCGTCACGGTCGAAATCGCCGAGACCGAACCGGTGGTCAAAGGCCAAACCGCCTCCTCCTCCTATAAACCCGCCATCGCCACCAATGGCGTGCGCATCATGGTGCCGCCGCATATCGGTGCCGGCACCCGCGTGGTCATCAACACCGAAGACCTCTCCTACCAAGGCCGCGCCCAAGACTAGGCCTCAAATCCAAAGCCCGCCCGCAGCCGCTGCGGCGGGCTTTGCCTAAACCTTATCTCAAATTTTTCATCTGTCCCTAAATATCCCGGGGGAGCTTCGCAGCGCGAAGCGGGGGCAGCGCCCCCAGCCTTTTGTGTCGAAAAACCGCCGATCCAAAAGGAATCACCCCCCGCCCCTTGTTTCGAATCGAAAAAAGGCGCATGTAGTCAGGGCGAAACGCTATCTATCGAAAAATCTGTCTCCTTACGGCTTCAGTTATCGATCTTTACGACTGAGCCACGTCATCGCATTCCGCGGATGGCATACCAAACTTAGGAGACACACGATGGCTAATGGCACCGTGAAATGGTTTAACGCAACCAAAGGCTTCGGCTTTATCGCACCAGCAAACGGCAACAAGGACGTGTTCGTTCACATCTCCGCAATGGAGCGTGCTGGCATCCGTCAGCTGAACGACGGTCAAGCAGTGACCTTCGACATCGAAGCAGGCCGTGACGGCCGCGAGTCGGCGATCAACCTCGCTTTGGCATAAGCCTTAGCGGCGTAAAGCCACTAGAATTCTAAACGGGGGCCGCGCAAGCTGGCCCCCGTTTGCATATCAGCACCTCAGCTCTTGGTGCTAAAGAAATCGGCAATCGCCTGCGCCATGGTCGCCGACACCCCCGGCACCGCCATCAGATCCGAAACCCCCGCCCGCGACACCGCCTTGGCCGAGCCAAAATGCGCCAGCAAAGCGCGCTTGCGCACTGCCCCGACCCCCGGCACATCATCCAGCGGCGTCACCGAAACCGCCTTGGCCCGCTTGGCGCGATGCGCACCATTGGCCCAGCGGTGCGCTTCGTCGCGCAGGCGCTGAATGAAATACAAAACCGGATCATTGCGCTGCAGGGCCATCACCGGCAGGCCGGTGCGATAGAATTCTTCCTTGCCTGCATCCCGGTCCAGCCCTTTGGCGACGCCGACCATGGCAATATCGTCAACACCCAGCTCGGCCAAAATCCCCGCCACCGCCGAAACCTGCCCAGCACCGCCGTCGATCAACAGCAAATCCGGCCAAGCGCCACTGCTGCGATCCGGGTCTTCTTTCAGCAACCGCTCGAATCGCCGCGTCATGACCTCGCGCATCATGCCAAAATCGTCCGAATTGGCACCGGCTGCAGATTTGATGTTAAACTTGCGATACTGCGATTTCAAAAACCCCTCGGCTCCGGCGACAATCATGCCGCCCACCGCATCCGATCCTTGGATATGCGCGTTGTCATAAACCTCGATCCGCGTCGGCGGCGCGTCCAGATCAAAGGCTTCGGCCAGCCCCGCCAACAGCTTGTTCTGCGTCGCCCCTTCGGCCATCTTGCGCGCAAGGCTCTCGCGCGCATTGCGTCGCGCGTTTTCCACCAGCTCGGCCTTCTCACCGCGCTGAGGCACCGCCACTTCAACCCGGCGACCCGCGCGTTCCGACAGCAGATCAACGATCAGATCCTCATTCTCGATCGCATGGCTTAACAAGATCAGCTTTGGCGGTTCCTTATCGTCATAGAACTGCGCCAAAAACGCCTCCAAAATTTCCGCCTCCTCTGCCCCCGCTCCGGTGCGCGGATAGAAATCGCGGTTGCCCCAGCTTTGGTTGGCGCGAATAAAGAACAGCTGCACGCAGGCCTGCCCGCCCTCCAGATGCAGCGCCACCACATCGGCTTCGGCCACCCCCGCAGGATTGATGCCCTGCGATTGCTGCACCTGCGTCAGCGCCTTGATCCGGTCGCGCAGGGCGGCGGCGCGTTCAAACTCCATCGCCTCCGAGGCTGCGCCCATTTCCGCCGCCAGATTGGCCTGCACCGCCGTGGTCTTGCCCTGCAAAAACCGCTCGGCATCCGCCACCAACCCGGCATAGCCCGCAAGGTCGATCCGCCCGGTGCAAGGTGCGGCACAGCGCTTGATCTGATATTGCAAACAGGGCCGGGTGCGGCTTTCAAACATCGCATCGGTGCAATTGCGCAAAAGGAACACCTTTTGCAGCTGGTTCAACGTGCGGTTCACCGCCCCCGCACTGGCAAAGGGGCCAAAATAGGATCCCTTTTCACTGCGCTTGCCGCGATGCTTTTTCAGCTGCGGAAAGGCATGTTCGCGGCTGATCAGAATATTGGGAAAGGATTTATCGTCGCGCAACAGCACGTTATAGCGCGGCTTCAACTGCTTGATCAGGTTTTGCTCCAGCAGCAGCGCCTCGGTCTCGGTCCGCGTTGTCAGAAACATCATCGAGGCGGTTTCCGAAATCATCCGCGCGATCCGCGCCGAATGCCCAGAAGAGCGCGCATAGTTCGAAACCCGCGCCCGCAGGTTACGCGCCTTGCCGACATACAGCACCTCAGAGGCCGCATTCAGCATCCGGTAGACCCCAGGCGAGCCGTCCAAAAGCTTCAAATAGCCCTGAATGATCTCTTGGCCGGTTTGTGTATTTTCATTCATCTTTCAAACCGTCTCTGAGGCTCAGTGATTCTACCTTTAGCTGCAATGATCATGGCATGGGGGCAAGGGATAATCTGTCCACCGTTTCTGTGGATAACTTGGCGGAAAAGTTTTCCATATCCCCGAATTCACCTTGTTTTTCACCCACTTCTGCGGTTTGCCTATTTTTTAGGCAAATTATTAAACCATTGATATTAAACGGTTTATAATTGGTATAGCCGCCAGACACCTGAAATCTAACGGCTTTTTTAACTATTCCATGAATGAAATGTAAAAAGTGCACAAGTCAGATTAACCAATGCCCGAAAAGCTATTCCACGCCCAAGACATCAGGGGTCTGCCAAGCCAAATGTTGACCGCCATCAACGGCAATCATCTGGCCCGTAACCGCAACAGCATCCAAAAAATACCCCAGCGCGGCGGTGATATCCGCCGGATTTGCGCCGCGTGTCAGCACAGTCGCCGCGCGCTGCGCCGTGAAATGTGCCGCACTCTGCCGCGCGCCCTGCAAAGTCGGCCCCGGCCCAATCGCATTCACCCGAACCTGCGGCGCCAGGGCCTGCGCCGCAGTCTGCGTCAGCGCCCAAAGCCCCATTTTGGCCAAGGTATAGCTCATGAATTCTGGCGTCAGCTTCAAAACCCGCTGATCGATCATGTTCACCACCAGCCCCGAGGCCACGATCTCGCCCGCCGCATCGCGGCCAGCCGCAGGCACCTGTGCGGCAAAATTCTGCGTCAGCACAAAAGGCGCGCGCAGATTGCTCTCCATATGCCGATCCCAGCTTTTGCGACTGGCGGTGTGGATATTGTCATACTCAAAGATCGAGGCATTATTGATCAAAACCGTCAACGGCCCGCCCAATCCCTGCACCGCCGTAGCGATCAGTTTTTCAACCTGACTTTCCACCAAAAGATCGGCGCGCAAGGCCACCGCACGCCGCCCCATCGCGGCAATCTCGGCAACCACCGCCTCGGCCTCGGCGCGGCTCGAGGCAAAATGCACCGCCACATCATAGCCGCGCCGCGCCAAATACAGCGCCATAGCCCGCCCCAAACGCTTACCGCCCCCCGTCACCAAAGCCCGCATCATCCGCCCTTTTTGCAATCACAGCCCGTCGAGCCGATCATATAGCGCCCGCAGCCCCGACAAACAGGGGGCGGCTTGACGCCAAGCTTTTTGCGCAGCTTGCGACCCACCGAGCCTGGAAACATCGCATTACCGACCATGGCAATCGCCACCATGATCAACAGAAAAAACAGAACCGCTTTGACCATTTAAAGCCCAAAGCGCGCCCAAAGCGCGCGCTCCTCCAAAGTTGCAAGCGCCTCTCCGGCAAGGTCAAGCCCCAACCGGCTGGCAAGCCCGCGCCGCTGCCCCAAAGGCACCATCCGCAGCTTTTCACCGTAAAGACTGCGCAGCTTCGGCACCAAATGCGCCACGCCATCGGCAAGCCCCAGATCAACCGCCGCCTGGCCCACCCAGATATCGGCATTAAACAGATCGGCCTCGGCCAAACGGCTGCCGCGCCGCGCCGTCACATGGGCAATAAAGGCCTGATGAATCGGTGCCTGAATGGCGCGCAACCGCTCGATATCCTCGGGCTTTTGCGGCAAAAACGGATCAGCAAAGCTTTTCGACTTGCCCGCCGTCACCACCCGCCGCTCAATCCCCTGCCGCGCCATCACCTCGGTAAAGCCGAAAGAGGCGAAAATCACCCCAATCGACCCGACCAAGGACGAATCGTCGACCCAAATCTCATCCGCCGCACAGGCAAGCCAATAGCCGCCACTTGCCGCCACATCCTCAACAAAAGCATGCACCGGCACCTGATGCTCCTGCGCCAAGCGCCGGATCCGCGCCGCAATCAGACTCGATTGCACCGGCGAGCCGCCCGGCGAATTGATCACCAGCGCCACCGCAGCAGGCTTCATCTTGAAAGCCTTTTCAATCACCGGCGCCAGCCCCGCATCGCTCAGACCAGCGCGCCCGGTGCCAATCGCCCCCGACAGCCGGATCACCGGCACCACGGGGTCTTTCTTCATAAAGGGAATAAATCTTTTCATCGCCACAATCTAAGCGCTCATCCCAAAACTAACAACGCCCGTGCTTTCATCTTGGCATAAATATCCCCGCCGGAGGCTCCGCCGCCCCACCCCCGCCTTGCACCGGCAGAAAATACCAGCCACCCTCGCGCCATGATCGACAAATTGGAAATGTTCATTGCCCTTGCCGCCGAGCGTCACTTTGGCCGCGCGGCAGAGCTTTGCGGCGTCACCCAGCCCAGCCTGTCCTCGGCGATTCGCCAGTTGGAAGACCAGCTTGGCGTGCAATTGGTATTTCGCGGCTCGCGGTTTCAGGGTCTCACCCCCGAAGGCCTGCGGGTGCTGGATTGGGCGCGCCGCATTGTTGGCGACATGCGCGCGATGCGCGACGAGATGCGCACGGTGCATTCTGGCCTCTCTGGCAATCTGCGCATCGGGGTGATCCCCACCGCTTTGCCGATGATCGCCGAGCTCACCACGCCTTTCACCGCCCGCCATCCCAATATGCGCGTCACCATCCTGTCGCGCACCTCGGCCGAGATCCTGACCGGAATCGAAAACCTCGAACTCGATGCAGGCATCACCTATCTGGATAATGAACCCTTGGGCCGCGTCGCGCAGGCCCCGCTTTACAGTGAATTCTACCGCTTTCTCTGCGCGCCAAACGCGCCGCTTGCCAAACTCGCGCGGGTCAGATGGTCTGATCTGGTCGCAGAACCCCTGTGCCTGCTGACCGGCGATATGCAAAACCGCCGCATCATCAACACCCATATGGCCGAAGCAGGTCTGCGCGTTGCCGCCACAGTGGAAAGCAATTCGACAATCGCGCTGATTGCCCATGTCAAATCGGGGCGCTGGTCCTCGGTGGTGCCGAAAAAGCTGGCAGAGATGTTCATAGGCTCGGGCGATCTGGTCTCGCTGCCGATTGTCGAGCCCGAGGCTGAACATCTTGTCGGCCTGATCACCACAAAGCGCGAGCCGCAAACCCCGGTGCTGCAAGCCCTGCTGGACGAGGCCGCGCGGCTGTCTTCGCGGCTGCGTCGATAGGTAAAACCTATCGTATAACGATAAATCAATATTGATATCGCTATCAAACGGCGTATCTAGCAGGCAAGCTAGCAAAAGGCCGTCATATGCTCGATTCCGCCACTCTTTCTGCCCGCCTCGAAGAAATTCTCTATGCGCACAAGGACATGGAGGGTTCGCTTTTGCCGATCCTGCATGCCGTGCAAGCCGATTTCGGCTATGTTCCGCCCGAGGCTTTGCCGATCATCGCCAAGGATCTGAACATCACCCGCGCCGAGGCGCATGGTGTGATGAGCTTTTACCATGACTTCCGCGAAAAGCCGGCGGGTCGGCATGTGCTGAAACTCTGCCGCGCCGAGGCCTGTCAGGCCATGGGCGGCGACCGGGTGGCAGCCTATGCCCAAAAAGCACTGGGGCTGGATTGGCACGAAACCTCGGCCGACGGCGCAGTCACGCTTGACCCGATCTTTTGCCTTGGCCTTTGCGCCTGTGGCCCTGCGGCGATGCTGGACGGCAAGCTGATTGGCCGCATCGACGAAGCCCGTATCGACGCCATCATTGGGGACATCAAATGAAACTTTACCTCCCCCTCGATTCGGCGGCCGTGGCTCTGGGTGCTGACGAAATCGCACAGGCCATCCACCTGCATGCAAAATCCAAAGGCATCGCGCTTGAACTGGTGCGCAACGGCTCGCGCGGCATGGTGTTCTTGGAACCGATGGCAGAGGTCGAAACCCCTGCGGGCCGGATGGCCTTTGGTCCGCTGACGCTGGCCGATGTGCCCGCACTTTTTGGCGATCTGGCCGCCCACCCAAAGGCGCTTGGCCTGACCGATGATCTGCCGTGGATGCGGGCGCAGACCCGCCTGACCTTTGCCCGTGTTGGCGTGATTGACCCCTTGTCGATGGCCGATTACCGCGCCCAAGGCGGGCTTACCGGCCTGACCCGCGCGCTGGCGATGGCCAAAGCCGAGATTGTGGCCGAGGTGACCAATTCCGGCCTGCGCGGTCGTGGCGGCGCGGGCTTTCCCACCGGCATCAAATGGAAAACCGTTTCCGATGCGCAGGCTGACCGCAAATATATCGTCTGCAACGCCGACGAAGGTGACAGCGCCACCTTTGCCGACCGCATGCTGATGGAAGGCGACCCGCTGACGCTGATCGAAGGCATGATCATCGCAGGTCTGGCCACGGGGGCGACCAAGGGTTTTGTCTATATCCGCTCGGAATATCCCATTGCGATTGATGTGATGCAAAAAGCCGTGGTTTTGGCACAGGCCGAAGGCGTGCTTGGCGCTTCGGTTATGGGCTCGGGCCAGGCCTTTGACATCGAAATCCGCGTTGGGGCCGGGGCCTATGTCTGCGGCGAAGAAACCAGCCTGCTGAACAGCCTTGAAGGCAAGCGCGGCGTTGTGCGCGCCAAGCCACCGCTGCCCGCACTTGAAGGTTTCATGGGCAAGCCGACGGTTGTGAACAACGTGATCTCGCTGGCCTCTGTGCCGGTGATCTTTGAAAAAGGCGCCGAGCATTACAAGAATTTCGGCCTTGGCCGTTCGCGTGGCACCATCCCGCTGCAAATCGCGGGCAACGTCAAATTCGGCGGTCTTTATGAGATCGCCTTTGGCCTGTCCTTGGGTGAAATCGTTGACACAATCGCAGGCGGAACGGCTTCGGGGCGGCCTGTAAAGGCGGTTCAGGTTGGCGGGCCGCTTGGGGCTTATTTCCCGCGCGCGCTGTTTGATACGCCGTTTGGCTATGAGGAATTCGCCGGCAAAGAGGGGCTGATCGGCCACGCTGGCCTGACCGTGTTTGACGATACGGCTGATATGCTGTCGCAAGCCCGCTTTGCGATGGAATTCTGCGCGATTGAATCCTGTGGCAAATGCACGCCTTGCCGCATTGGAGCCGTGCGCGGCACCGAAACCATCGACCGGATCGCCAAGGGCGATGCAGCGGCGATCCCGCTGCTGACCGATCTGTGTAACACCATGAAATCCGGGTCTCTTTGCGCGCTTGGGGGCTTTACGCCCTATCCGGTTCTGTCTGCGCTGACCCATTTCCCTGATGACTTCAACGCCATGAAGGAAGCCGCCGAATGAAAGACTTCATCATCCCCGACCGCGATTTCGGCACCCCTGCCTCGAAATCAAAACAAATGGTCACATTGACCATCGACGGCTTTGACGTCACCGTGCCCGAGGGCACCTCGATCATGCGAGCTGCGGCGGAACTGGGCATTTCGGTGCCAAAACTTTGCGCCACAGATTCGGTTGACGCCTTTGGCTCTTGCCGCCTCTGTCTGGTCGAGATCGAGGGCCGCAACGGCACGCCCGCGTCTTGCACCACCCCGGTTGCCCCCGGCCTCAAGGTGAAAACCCAAAACGCCAAGCTGAAGCAATTGCGCCGTGGCGTGATGGAGCTTTATATCTCGGATCACCCGCTGGATTGTCTGACCTGTTCGGCAAATGGCGATTGCGAATTGCAGGATATGGCGGGTGCCGTCGGCCTGCGCGATGTGCGTTACGAGGCGATCGAGACGCATTTCAAGGTGAAAAACACCTCGGGCGAGGCCAATCCGCACTATATTCCGCGCGACGATTCCAACCCCTATTTCAGCTATGATCCGCAGAAATGCATCGTGTGTTCGCGTTGCGTGCGCGCCTGCGAAGAGGTGCAGGGCACTTTTGCGCTGACCATCGAAGGCCGTGGCTTTGACTCGCGGGTGTCTTTTGGCGCCAAAACCGACGATGCGCTGTCGTCAGATTGCGTGTCCTGCGGCGCTTGCGTGGCGGCCTGCCCAACCGCAACGCTGCAAGAAAAGTCGATCATCGAGATCGGCACACCAGAACGTTCGGTCATCACCACCTGCGCCTATTGCGGCGTTGGCTGTTCGTTCAAGGCCGAAATGCGCGGCGACGAGCTGGTGCGCATGGTGCCCTACAAGCACGGCAAGGCCAACCGCGGCCATTCTTGCGTCAAGGGCCGCTTTGCCTATGGCTATGCCAGCCACAAAGACCGCATCCTGAACCCGATGATCCGCGACAGCATCAACGACCCATGGCAAGAAGTGTCTTGGGACGAAGCGATGGCCTTTACCGCCAAGCGGATGGGCGGGCTGATTGAAAAGCACGGTCGCCATTCGGTGGGGGTGATCACCTCGTCGCGCTGCACCAATGAAGAAGCCTATCTGGTGCAAAAGCTGACGCGCGCTGTGTTTATGAACAATAATACGGATACCTGCGCGCGGGTCTGCCATTCGCCCACCGGCTATGGCCTTGGCCAGACGCTTGGCACCTCGGCAGGCACCCAAGACTTTGATTCGGTAGAAGAAACCGATGTTGTTCTGATCATTGGCGCCAACCCAACCGACGGCCACCCTGTCTTTGCCAGCCGTTTGAAAAAGCGTCTGCGCAAGGGGGCCAAGCTGATCGTGGTTGACCCGCGCCGCACCGATATCGTGCAAAGCGCCCATATCAAAGCGCAGCATCACCTTGCCCTGACCCCCGGCACCAATGTCGCCGTGGTGACAGCGCTGGCGCATACCATCGTCACCGAAGGCCTGTTCAACGAGGCCTTTATCCGCGACCGCTGCGATTGGGATGAATTCCAAGACTACGCCGAATTCGTCAGCCAACCGCAAAACTCGCCCGAAGCCGTGCAGCTGCTGACCGGCGTTGACGCCGCAGAGCTGCGCGCCGCCGCCCGTCTTTACGCTTTGGGCGGCAATGGCTCGATCTACTATGGCCTTGGTGTTACAGAACATTCCCAAGGTTCGACCACGGTTCTGGGCATCGCCAACCTTGCGATGATGACCGGCAATATCGGCCGTCCGGGCGTGGGTGTGAACCCGCTGCGCGGCCAGAACAACGTGCAAGGCTCTTGCGACATGGGATCGTTCCCGCACGAGCTGCCCGGCTATCGCCACGTCAAAGGCGAGGCGGTGCGCGACATCTTTGAAAAGATCTGGGGCGTCAAGATTGACGACGAACCCGGCCTGCGGATTCCAAACATGCTGGATGCCGCTGTCGAGGGCACCTTCAAAGGGCTTTATTGCCAGGGCGAAGACATCCTGCAATCGGACCCCGACACCAAGCATGTCGCAGCCGGTTTGGCGGCGATGGAATGCGTGATCGTGCATGATCTGTTCTTGAACGAGACCGCGAACTACGCCCATGTCTTCCTGCCCGGCTCGACCTTCCTTGAAAAGGAAGGAACGTTCACAAATGCCGAGCGTCGCATCAACCGCGTGCGCAAAGTCATGGCACCGCGCAATGGCTATGCTGATTGGGAAGTCACCCAGATGCTGGCGAATGCGATGGGCGCGAACTGGACATATACCCATCCTTCGCAAATCATGGATGAAATCGCGATGACGACGCCGTCCTTTGCCGGTGTCAGCTATGATCTGCTGGAAGAAAAAGGCTCAGTGCAATGGCCTTGCAACGAAAAGGCGCCGAATGGTACGCCTTTGATGCATGTCGACGGCTTTGTGCGCGGCAAGGGCAAGTTCATCAACACCGAATATGTGGCCACCGATGAGCGCACCGGCCCACGCTTCCCGCTGTTGCTGACCACGGGGCGGATCTTGTCGCAATATAACGTCGGCGCGCAAACACGGCGCACCAACAACGTGGTGTGGCACGATCAGGATTTGCTGGAAATCCACCCGCATGACGCTGAGACCCGTGGCATCAAAGACGGCGATTTCGTCCGCCTTGCCAGCCGCTCGGGCGAGACCACCCTGCGCGCGACGCTGACAGATCGGGTTAATCCGGGCGTGGTTTACACCACTTTCCACCATCCAGACACGCAGGCAAACGTCATTACGACCGATTATTCGGATTGGGCCACCAACTGCCCAGAATATAAGGTCACGGCGGTGCAGGTTGCGCCCTCGAATGGCCCGACCGAATGGCAGGAAGACTATAACGCCCAAGCGGCCCAGTCGCGCCGGATCGCAGCGGCGGAATGAAGACGCAGCGCAACCTCTCTCGCCTGTCCTTCGGGGCAGGCGCGGGCTCTGGCAGCCGCGCGCTGCCAGAGGAGGTTGCGATTGCGCTGTCGTTTAACGGATCGACCCAAGCGGTAATGATGGCCACGCCCGCCGATCTGCACGACTTTGCCTATGGCTTTGCCCTGACCGAAGGCATCGCAAGACCCGAGGAAATTCAAAGCCTTGAGGTGGTTGAAACCCCGCTGGGGCTGGATGTGCAAATCTGGCTTAGTGATGATGCCGAGGCCCGTCTTGCCAAGCGGCGGCGCACCATGGCGGGGCCAGTTGGCTGCGGTCTTTGCGGCATCGACAGTCTGGAAGAGGCGCTGCGCAAGGTGGCGAAAGTGCCGCAAACGGGGTTCCATATGACCCCCTCGCAGATCATGGCGGCGGTGGCAGACCTGCCATCGGCGCAACCGCTGCATGACGCCACCCGCGCCGTGCATGCGGCTGGGTTTTGGTCCGGCCACTTGCGGATGACCCGCGAAGATGTCGGCCGCCATAATGCGCTGGACAAGCTGATCGGCGCGCTTGGCCGCAATCCGCAGCCGCAAGGGGCGGTGGTGCTGACCAGCCGCGTTTCCATTGACATGGTGCAAAAGGTCGCGGCCTTTGGTGCGCCGATTTTGATCGCGGTCTCGGCCCCGACCGCCCATGCCGTCCAGCTTGCCGAAGATGCCGGAATAACCCTGATCGCCCTTGCGCGCTCAGACCGCTTCGAGGCCTATACCCACATCGACCGCATCACGCAGGAGAACGCAGATGTCGCTTAATTCGCACCACGAAGGCCCGCATGCCAAGCTGATCTATATGGCAAATCAGATCGCCAAGTTCATGGAATCAAAACCTCATGCCGAAGGCGTCGATCTGCTGGCAAGCCATATCAATGATTTCTGGGAGCCGCGCATGCGCATCCAGTTTTTCGAGGTGATTGACGCAGGCGGTGCCGGCCTGCGCCCCTTGGTTTTAGAAGCCGCGCCGCAGATCAAGCGCCCTGCTTTGGCAGCCTGAACAAATAGTCACATTCAGGCAGTTCGGCTGTCTTCTGTGACAATGCTTTGCAAATAGCGGCCATAGTCGTTTTTCTTGAACAAAGCCGCCCGCACCGCAAGGGCGGCTTTGTCGATCCACCCCGCGCGATAGCTGATCTCATCCGGGCAACCGACTTGCATGCCTTGGCGCAGCGTCAGGGTGCGCACGAAATTGCCGGCATCAAGCAGGCTGCCATGGGTGCCAGTATCCAGCCAAGCAAAGCCGCGGCCCATCTTTTCGACCGTCAAACTGCCCTCGGCACGGTAAATCTCTAGCAGATCGGCGATTTCCAACTCGCCACGCGGCGAGGGTTTGACCTGCTCTGCCAGATCCGGCGCGCGGCCATCCAGATAATAAAGCCCCGTCACCGCATAGTTCGACGGTGGCACCTCGGGCTTTTCGATGATCGCGCGCACATTGCCGGCGGCGTCAAAATCCACCACGCCATAGCGCTCTGGGTCCGACACCCGATACCCGAATACCGTGCCACCGACAGGTTTTGCATCGGCATTTGCCAAAATCTCGGGCAGGCCATGGCCAAAAAAGATGTTGTCGCCCAAGACCAGAACGCTTGGCGCGCCTGCCAGAAAATCGCGCGCCAACAGATAGGCCTGCGCCAAACCATCCGGCGAGGGCTGCACGATGTAGGTCAGGCTGATGCCCCAAGCACTGCCATCGCCAAGCAAGCGCTGGAACTGCGATTGATCCTCGGGGGTGGTGATGATGGCAATCTCGCGGATGCCGCCCAGCATCAGAACCGACAGCGGATAGTATATCATCGGCTTGTCATAGATCGGCAACAGCTGCTTTGACACGCCCATGGTGATCGGCCAAAGCCGCGTGCCCGATCCACCCGCCAGAATAATGCCCTTGCGGTTCATGACTGCAACTCCTTAATAATACTTGTTAATCCCACACGCCAATCGGGCCGCGTTATGCCAAAAGCAGCCAATCCGCTGCAATCCATCCGTGAATTCAGCGGCCGTTTGGCAGGTGTTGGATAGGCGCTGGACGCAATATCCGCCACAGCGCAGCCAAGCCCCGCCTGCGCCATGATCTCGCGCGCGAAATCGGCCCAAGACACATCCGGCGCGCCCGAAAACTGCAAGATCCCGCCCGGCTGACCCGCCAGCAGCCCTGCCGCAATCTGGTAAAGCGCATCGGCAATATCTGCCGCTGGCGTCGGCCCGCCAATCTGATCGGCGACCACGTTCAGCTGATCACGCTCGGCCCCCAGCCGCAGCATGGTCTTGACGAAATTCGCGCCATGCGCCGAAACCACCCAAGAGGTGCGCAGGATCGCAAAGCGCCCGCCCGCCGCCTGCACACCCGCCTCGCCCGCAAGCTTGGTGCGGCCATAAGCCCCCAAGGGTGCGACCGGATGATCTGCCGCAAAGGGCTGATCGCCCGCGCCATCAAAAACGTAATCGGTCGAGATATGCACAAAGGCGACGCCCTTGGCCGCACAGGCCTGCGCCATCGCGGTGGGGGCGGCACCATTCACCAGCAAAGCCGCCGGTTCTTCCGCCTCGGCACGATCAACCGCCGTCCAGGCCGCGGCATTGATCACAACATCCATATCGCGCGCGGCAATCGCGGCAGCGCAGGCCTGCGGGTCAGATAAATCCGCCTGATCGCGGCTCAGAAATTCGGCCACAACCCCCGCTGGCAGCCGCCGCGCCAATTCGCGCGCAACTTGCCCGGTTTGGCCAAAAACCAGAACCCTCATGCCTTGACACCCAGCCGTTGCCCGACGCCCTGCCGCGCCTGCAAGGGCCGCCACCAGGCCTCGTTATCAAGATACCATTGCACGGTTTTCTCTAGCCCCTGCTCGACCGTTACCGAAGGCCGCCAGCCCAATTCTTCACGAATGCGGGTAGGATCAATGGCATAGCGGGCATCATGGCCGGGGCGGTCGGTGACAAAGGTGATCTGATCGGCATAAGATCCCACAGGCTTGGGCCGTTTTGCATCCAAAATCTGGCACAAGGTCTGTACCAGTTGCAGGTTGCTGCGCTCGTTCTCGCCACCGATGTTATAGCTGCGGCCAAGCGCGCCCTTTTCCACCACCAACAGCAAAGCGTCGGCGTGATCTTCGACATAAAGCCAATCGCGCACGTTCGATCCGTCACCATAGATCGGCAGTGGCTTGCCCGCCAAAGCGTTCAAAATCACCACGGGGATCAGCTTTTCGGGGAAGTGATAGGGGCCGTAGTTGTTTGAACAATTGGTCAGAACCACCGGCAGGCCATAGGTTTCATGCCAAGCCCGCACCAGATGGTCACTTGCCGCCTTGCTTGCCGAATAGGGGCTGCGCGGATCATAGGCCGTGGTCTCGGTAAACTGACCCTCTGCGCCAAGCGAGCCGAACACCTCATCGGTGCTGATGTGGTGAAAGCGGAAATCTGCTGGCCGGCCGGCAGTCTCCCAATAGGCGCGCGCGGCCTCGAGCATGCTATAGGTGCCGTTGATATTGGTCAGAATAAACTCACCCGGCCCGTCGATGCTGCGATCAACATGGCTTTCGGCGGCAAGATGCATCACGACATCGGGACGGTGGGTGGCAAACACCTCATCCAGCCGGGCGCGGTCACGAATATCGGCCTGCTCAAAGCTGTAAAGATTGGACTGCGCCGCTTCGGCCACGTTTTCAAGACAGGCCGCATAGGTCAGCGCGTCCAGATTAACCACCTCATGCCCGCGCGAGACCGCAAGCCGCACCACGGCCGAGCCAATAAAGCCCGCGCCCCCTGTTACCAAAATCTTCACGCAACACTCCATTCAAAAGGCGAGGATACATCGCACAGCAAAGGTGCCGCAGCATCCTTGGCCGACAGCAAGGGCGATGTAACGCCCCAGTCAATGCCAATCGCAGGGTCGTCCCAACGCACCGCCCCGTCACAATCGGGGGCATAAAGGTCGGTGCATTTATACTGCACTTCGGTATTGGCAGCGCGGGTAACAAAGCCGTGCAAAAAGCCTTTGGGAACAAACATCTGCCGCCCGTTTTGCGCCGAAAGCTCGACCCCAACCCACTTCCCGAAGGTCAGAGAGCCGCGCCGAAAATCAACAGCGACATCAAAAATCACCCCCGCCGTACAGCGCACCAGCTTATCTTGTGCCCGTGGCGGAGCCTGATAATGCAGCCCGCGCAGAGTACCGACTGCAGCCGACATCGAATGATTGTCCTGCACAAATCCAAGACCCAGCCCCGCCTGCGCCATCGTCTCTGCATTCCATGTTTCACTAAACCAGCCGCGATCATCGCCAAATCGCTTTGGCGTCAAAATCAGCACACCCTCGAGCGCTGTTTGTTCAATCTGCATCTCTCAGCCTTTTAGATAAAATATCCGCGTTTCCTAGCAGGCAAAGTCTTTGCCGCCAAGCAATAGCCGCGGAAAGCCTTCTGAAAGATGAAAAGCTAGGTCTGCCTAGACCAACCCCGCCAGCTTTTCTTGCACCGCAGTTGCCAGCTTTGCATGCTCTTCAATGCCAAAATGCACCCCGTCGATAGGGCTGACCGCAATCACAGCCGCCGCATCCAAAAAGCCAATGCCGCGCGCTTTGGCCAAAGCCTGATACAACGGGGGCAGCGCAACAGAGCGCGCCGCGCCGCCCCAAAATTCATGCCGGATTGGGCCCACTTCGACCACAGGCGGCGGGCAGATCAGCAAGGTCTGAAAGCCGCCGTGCCGCTCTTGCATCAGGCGATGCTGGGCGATGTCAAGCAGGCTGGCAATGCCGCCGACCACCTGCTCGGGTGTCGAGGTAAAGCGCGCCTTGACGTCATTGGTGCCCAGCATAAGCACCAAAACATCAATCGGACCGTGGCTTTCCAGTGCGATTTTCAGCCCAGCCTGCCCGTTCATATGCGCGCCCATCACCGGATCGTCATACATCGCCGTACGACCGGGCAGGCCCTCTTCGATCACCTCGTGCCCGGTCAACAGGCTGGGCCAGCGCTGACCACCGCCAAACCGCTCATAGCGCCCCAGCTCGGTAATCGGCGGCGTGCCGTGGGTATTGCTATCGCCAAAACACATCACAACAGCCATCGCAGCCCCTCCAATATTGCAGGCTCAGCCTATCCGCTTCGGAATTGCCTGCAAGCCCCCTTCCCCTTTGGCCGCCGCTTGCCCATATATACAGCAACCCTTTGCCTAAAAGATGAGGCCATTATGCTCGGCATGACTGCACCGAAACCCGCCGCCGCCACGGATCTGATCAAAGACGGGTCCGAGATCACCTTTATGGAGGATGTCATTGCACCCTCGGACACCACGCCGGTGATCGTGGATTTCTGGGCGCCTTGGTGTGGCCCCTGCAAAACCCTTGGGCCAGCGCTTGAGGCCGCCGTTACCGCCGCCAAAGGGGCGGTGAAAATGGTCAAGATCAACGTCGATGAGAATCAGGCGCTTGCGGGCCAGTTGCGCATTCAATCGATTCCAACCGTTTACGCCTTTCACAAAGGCCAGCCGGTCGATGGCTTTCAAGGCAATATCGCGCCTTCCGACATCAAACGCTTTGTCGAAAAACTTGCAGCGCTTGGCCCAGCGCCTGACAACGGTCTTGCCGATGCGATCGAGGCCGCAGAGTCAATGTTGGCCGAGGGCGCGTTTGACGACGCGCTGGAAACCTTCACCGCCGTTCTAGAGGAAGAGCCCGGCAATGCCTTGGCCTATGCTGGCATGATCCGGTCGCATCTGGCAGCAGATCGGCTTGATCTGGCCGAAACTTTGATCACCACCGCGCCAGACGGGCTTGCAACCGCCAAAGAGGTCGAGGCAACGCGCGCACAGCTCGCACTTGCGCGTCAAGCGGCCTCGGCCGGTCCGGTCGATGATCTGCGCGCAGCACTGGCCGCTGATCCTGCCAACCGCCAAACCCTGTTTGATCTTGCCGCCGCCCTTTTGGCCACCGATCAGACCGAAGAGGCGATCTCGACGCTGCTGGATCTGTTCAAGCTTGACCGCGAGTGGAACGACAACGCCGCCCGCAAACAGCTGTTCACCATCTTTGAGGCGCTGAAACCCACCGATCCGCTGGTGCTGGCAGGGCGGCGTAAACTGTCGTCGATGATCTTTGTTTGACCCCTCGCAAAACCGCAAAACCGATCTAACTTAAAGGGCATGATGAAACATATCGACCTGCCCGACACCATTGCGATCTTTCCCCTGACCGGCGCGCTGCTTTTACCGCGTGCCCGCTTGCCGCTGCATATTTTCGAGCCTCGCTATCTGGCGATGCTGGAAGACTGTCTGAAAACGCCGTCGCGGTTGATCGGCATGATCCAACCGCGCGAGACGCCGAATGGCGAACAGCGTCTGGCCGCAATTGGCTGTGCGGGCCGGATCACCTCGTTTTCTGAAACCGAGGACGGGCGTTATATGGTCACACTCTCGGGCATCTCGCGCTTTCGTTTGCGGGCCGAGCTGGAAGGGTTCACCCCCTACCGCCGCGCCACAGTCGATTGGCCGCCGTTCAGCCGCGATCTGGGCGCCGAAGAAGAGGATGCAGGCTTTGACCGCCCCGCCTTCCTTGCGCTGCTGAAACGCTATTTCGCGACGCGGGATCTGGGGTCGGATTGGTCTGGCATCAAAGCGGCGGATACCGAGCTGCTGATCAATTCGCTGTCGATGTTGCTGCCACTGGCTTCGGAAGACAAGCAAGCCCTGCTCGAGGCGCCCTCGCTGACCACCCGCCGCGAGACGCTGGTCACCCTGATGGAATTTGCGCTGCGGTCGGGCGGCAATGACGAGGTGCTGCAATGAGCCAACCCTTTGACCGCCGCATGCTCGAGGCGCTGATCTGTCCCGTCACCCAAGCGGTGCTAAGTTATGACGCCGAGAAATCCGAGCTGATCTCGAAACCTGCCAAGCTTGCCTTTCCGATCCGCGACGGCATCCCGATTATGCTGGTGTCAGAGGCGCGGGCACTAGATTAGAGGACGAGAGCCCAAATAATACCGAACAGAGGGTCGCGCCCGACCTCGGGAGGACGCGCCGAAGCAGCGGTTTAGGCACTTTATGCCGCAAAATCTTCCCCCGAAATTCTGCTGGCACGGGTTGCACCGCGCCCTCCCGTGGGGAGGTCGGGCGCGGCCCGGCGGGCTTCGCCCTTTGTTCCGGGCAGGTCGTCAAACCCCTCAGCCCTAGCGCGGTTAAATCGCTTTGCCCTGCAACAGCCGTGGCACCTCGCCCGTCAGCCCGGCTGCCTGCCGCATAAACCCGCGCCGCAGGCTGGGCACCGCCCCGACCAGCCCCAAGCCCAGATCGCGGCCCGCCCGCAAGATCGGGTTATCGTTGGAAAACAAACGGTTCACCCCGTCCATCCCCAAGGCCAGCGCGGTGCTGTCAAACCGCCGCCAGCGCTGATAGCGCTCTAGCACATCCGCCGCGCCAATATCTTCGCCGCGCCGCTGCGCAAGGATCAGCACCTCGGCCAAGGCCCCGACATCACGCAAACCAAGGTTCAAGCCCTGCCCCGCAATCGGATGCACGCCATGCGCCGCATCGCCAACCAAAGCCACCCGCTTGGCGGTAAAACTATTGGCCAATGAAAGGCTGAGCGGATAGGTGAACCGATCCCCCGCAAGCGCAATCGGCCCCAGAAAATCGCCAAAGCGCAACTGCAACGCCTCTAGATAGGCGGCGTCAGGCAGGGCTTGGATGGCTGCCGCCGCCGCGGCCTCTTCGCTCCAGACGATCGAGGAATGATGCCCCCCCGCCAGCGGCAAAATCGCCAAAGGCCCCGAGGGCATGAAGTATTGCTGCGCCACGCCGCCGTGGTGGCCCTGATGCGCCACCGCCGTCACCAGCGCGGTTTGCCCATAACCCCAACCAGTGCGCGCAATGCCCGCACGGCTTGCCACGCCCGAGCCACGCCCGTCACAGCCCAGCAAAAGCGCGGCACGCAGCACCCGACCAGAGGCAAGCGTCACCGAAACCCCCGCCGCGCCCGCCTCTTGCGCAACCACGCTTTCGCCCGAGATCAGCGTCACATCCGCCGCCCGCATCGCGGCCAAAAACGCCGCATAAAGGTGGCGGTCTTCGGCCATAAACCCCATCGGGCCTTCTTCAATCTCGGCATGATCAAAGGTCAGGAAAAACGGCGCGGGTCGCTGACCTGCAACGCCATCGCTGGCCTTGATCTGCAAGATCGGCTGCACTTTATCGGCCAGATCGCCCCAGACCCCAATCGCGCCCAGCAGCCGTTTCGAAGCAATCGACAGCGCATAAGCGCGGCCATCAAAGCCCGTTTCGGCCCGCGCATCGGGCTGGCGCGCATCGACCACGACCACCCGCAAACCCGCCTGCGCCACTGCCAAAGCCAAGGCGGGGCCATTCAGCCCGCCGCCCACGATGATGATATCTGCATCTTTTTCCATGGCTCCAATATGGGGCAAATCAGCCGATTGTCCATGCGCCCGCTTGCCGCTAGTGTTTGTGAAAGCGAGGGATAAGATGAGCAAAACCTGGGCCAATATGACCGCTGCTGATCTGGGCAGCGAAATCGGCAAAGGCCGGATCAATCCGGTCGATCTGGCCGAGTTTTTTATTGATAAAATTGCAAGCCATACTGCGGCCGATCGCATCTTTGCCCGCACCACAATCGCGCGTGCGCGCGGCGAGGCGATGGCGGCGGCGGGTCGCGCCAAATCTGGCCAGCGTCGCGGCGTGCTGGACGGCGTTCCGATCAGCTGGAAAGACCTGTTTGACAGCGCCGATGTCGCGACCGAGGCAGGCTCTGCCCTGCTGCGCGGTCGCACGCCCTCTGCCGATGCCGAGGTGTTGCAGACCGCCACCCGCGAAGGTCTGGTCTGTCTGGGCAAAACCCATATGACCGAACTGGCGTTTTCCGGTCTGGGCCTGAACCCTGTCACCGCCACCCCGCCTTGTGTCAATGACGATGCTGCCGTGCCGGGGGGGTCTTCTTCGGGGGCTGCGGCCTCGGTTGCCTTTGGGCTTGCACCAGCGGCGATTGGGTCAGACACCGGCGGATCGGTGCGCTTGCCTTCGGCTTGGAACGATCTTGTCGGGTTGAAAACCACCTCGGGGCGGGTGTCTTTGCGCGGGGTTGTGCCCTTGTGTGAAAGGTTTGACACCGTAGGCCCGCTGGCGCGTTCGGTGCAAGATTGCAGCCTGTTGCTGGCCGCACTCGAAGGTCGCAAACCGGCGGATCTGACGGCTGCAACCATGGGGTCGGCGCGGTTCTTGGTGCTGCAAACCGTGGCGCTGGACGATCTGCGCCCCGCGCCCGCCAAGGGCTTTGACGACGCGCTGGCCCGCCTGTCCCGCGCCGGCGCGCGGATCGAACATGGCCATATCCCCGAAGTGACCGAGGCCATGGCGCTTGCAGGCGCGCTGTTCACCGCCGAAGCCTATGCAATCTGGGGCCCGACAATCGAGGCTGATCCCGAAAAGATGTATGCCCCCGTGCGCGAACGCTTTCGCGGTGGCGCGTCGGTCAAGGCCACCGATTATATCGCAGGCTGGCGCAGGCTTGAAGTTTTGCGCCAGATTTGGGCGCAGAAAACCGCCGCCTATGACGCGGTGCTTTTGCCAACCTCGGCCATTCTGCCGCCCAATGCGGCGCGGCTTTTGGCGGACCCTGCGTTTTTTACCGCCGAAAACATGCTGGCGCTGCGCAACACCCGTATCGGCAATTTGTTTGGCCTTTGCGTGCTGACTTTGCCCACCGCTGAACCGTCGTGCGGCATCTCTTTTATGGCGGCTCCGATGACCGAAGAGCGGCTGTTGCGGCTGGGCTTTGCGGCCGAGCGGGCCTTGAGCTAGGGCTAAGGGACCAAAAAGACACAATCGGCGGTCGCAAGCCCCACATCCGCATGGGTTTTTCTGGACGCGGGCGGGCGATCTGGCTATCGTCAAACAAAACGGGGCGCAATGATCCCGAGATGAGGCAGTAATGGCGTTTCCAGAGCGGTTTTCGAACCTGCCGGATTATGCGTTTCCGCGGTTGCGGAAGCTGTTGGACGCGCATGCGCCCGGCGGGGAAACCATTTCGATGACAATAGGGGAGCCTCGGCACCCCATGCCCGATTTTGTCGCGCCGATTTTGGCCGCCAATATCGACGGCTTTGCGGTTTATCCCGCCAATGACGGCACGCCAGAGCTGCTTGACGCCATCGCAGGCTGGATCAAGCGGCGCTTTGGCGCAGAGCTTGGCAGCGATCAGCTGATGGTGCTGAACGGCACGCGCGAAGGGCTTTACAACGCCTGCATCGCGCTGTCGCCCGAAAGCAAGAACGGCAAAAAGCCCGTCGTGCTGATGCCAAACCCGTTTTATCAGGTCTATGCCGTGGCAGCGCTGACGGTTGGGGCAGAGCCTTGCTATGTGCCCGCCACTGCCGCCACCGGCTTTTTGCCCGATTACGCCGCCCTGCCCGCCGATGTGCTGGATCGGGTGACGGTTGCCTATATCTGCTCGCCCGCCAATCCACAGGGGGCAGTGGCCAGCCGCGCCTATTGGACCCAGCTTTTGGCCTTGGCAGAAAAGCATGATTTCGTGATCTTTGCCGACGAATGCTATTCCGAGATTTGGCGCAGCGCGCCGCCGGTTGGCGTGCTGGATGTGGCGCAAGCGGTTGGGGCTAACCCCGAGCGGGTGTTTTCCTTTCATTCGCTGTCAAAACGCTCGAACCTGCCGGGTCTGCGCTCTGGCTTTGTCGCCGGTGGGCGCAAGGGCATTGCCGAGATGCGCAAGCTGCGGTCGTTTGCCGGCGCACCGCTGCCGCTGCCGGTGCAAAAGGTGTCAGAGGCCTGCTGGCGCGATGACGCGCATGTTGCGGCATCCTTGGCGCTTTATCAGGATAAATTCGCCGCAGCCGATGCGATCTTTAGCGGCTTGCAGGGGTTTGAATGCCCCGAGGGCGGGTTCTTTTTGTGGCTTCCGGTCACAGACGGCGAAGAGGCCGCGCTGAAGCTTTGGCGTGAAACTGGGGTGCGGGTTCTACCCGGTGCTTACCTTTCGCGCGACGCGAACGGGGAAAACCCCGGTAAAGCCTATCTCAGGGTCGCTTTGGTGGCTCCAAAAGAAGAAATGCAGCGCGGGCTGATCCAGCTGCGCGACTGCCTCTACGGTTAAGGACGAAGCACATGGCATCCTATCAAACGCGGCAACGCGACCCTCTGCTGGATCAAGGCACCCAAGCCATGCTGGAAAAGCGGGGCCGCGAGCTTTTGGGCCTTGCGCTGATCGGTCTTGGCCTGCTGTTTGTCGCGATGCTGTACAGCTATTCGCCCTCTGATCCGGGCTGGATGGTGGCAACCGAAGAACCTGCCGCCAATTATCTGGGCCGCTTTGGCGCGGCGGTTGCCTCGACGCTGATGATCATCGGCGGCAAGGGCGCTTGGGCCATTCCGCTGATCTTATCAGCTTGGGGCGCGCGCTTTGTGCTGCATAATGGCGCAGACCGCGCGATTGGCCGCATGGTCTTTGCGGTGATCTCGATCGCGATCTGTTCGGTCTATGCCGCAACGCTGGTGCCTGCCGCAAGCTGGACGCAATCCTTTGGCATGGGCGGGCTGTTCGGCGATACCGTTGTCGGCGCATTGCTGGGCCTAATCCCCGGTGGCTCTGCCTTTGGGCTGAAACTGATTTCGCTGCTGTCAGGCGGCGGAATGGTAGCGATGCTGGCTTTTGTGATGGGCTTCAACTTGGCCGAGATCCGCGCAACAGCACGGTTTTTGCTGACCAGCCTGATCTTTACCTATGCCAGCCTCTTGGGAGCCGCAGGCAAAGGCGCGCAAGGCACCGTGCGCGCCGCAGCCGCCTTGCAAGACCGCCGCCGCGCAAGCGCCGCAGAGGATTGGCAGCCAGAGGCCAACCGCAAAGGTGCAGCCATACGGCGTGCCGAAGACGAAGCCGCTATGGCCTTTGACCGCCCCTCGATGCTGCGCGCCGATGCCCGCTATCCTGACCCGCTGGCCGAAGCGCCCTATTACGCGCCGCCAAAGGAAAAGCAGGGCCTGCTGGCCCGCATGCCCGCCCTGCTGCGCCGCAATCTGGACCCAGAGCCAGAGCTGGTTGAAGCACAGTTCCCCGAGGCAGACTATCCGGTGGATATGCCTTCGGAAGATCGGATCAAGTCGCGGATTTCTGATGTCATCCGCGCCCGCACCCGCACGCCTGAAAAGGGGCTAAGCCCGCTTGCCGCAGCCATCGCGCGCCGCGAACCGCCCGTGGCGCGTCCACGCGGCCCGATCCCGTTGATCGCCGACACCAAACCGCGTCCAAGGGTCGAGCCGCCGGTTCTGGTGCCTGCGCCACAAAACGCCTTTGTCGAAACCGATGACACCGATTTCAACGGCTATGACGATGCCGTGGCAGACCTTGGCTATGACGCGGGCGCCGAGGACGACTTTGCCCCCGCCGAAGCCGCGATCTTTGCGCCGCTGCCCCGCGCCGCCGTCGAACCCGAACGCCGCCCCGTGGTGCAAATGCCTGCGAAAAAGGCCCCTGCCCCGTCGCAGCGCGCGCTGTCTGAAAGTCAACCGCGCCTGCGCTTTGACGATGCCGCCTCGACCTACGAGCTGCCACCGATTGCTTTGCTGACCAGCCCGTCAACAGTCGAGCGTCACAGCCTGTCGAACGAGGCGCTGGAAGAAAACGCGCGGATGTTGGAATCGGTGCTGGATGATTACGGCGTCAAGGGCGAGATCGTCTCGGTGCGCCCCGGCCCCGTGGTGACGATGTACGAGCTGGAACCCGCCCCCGGCCTGAAAGCCAGCCGCGTCATTGGCCTTGCCGATGACATCGCCCGTTCAATGTCGGCTCTGTCGGCCCGCGTCTCGACCGTGCCCGGTCGCACGGTGATCGGGATTGAATTGCCCAATGCCACCCGCGAAAAGGTGGTCTTGCGCGAAATCATCGCCGCGCGTGACTTTGGCGACAGCAACATGCGCCTGCCCTTGGCGCTTGGCAAAGACATTGGTGGAACGCCGATTGTCGCAAACCTTGCGAAAATGCCGCATCTTTTGATCGCAGGCACCACCGGCTCGGGCAAATCGGTGGCGATCAACACCATGATCCTGTCGCTGCTTTACAAGCTGTCGCCCGAGGAATGCCGCCTGATCATGATCGACCCGAAGATGCTGGAACTGTCGGTCTATGACGGCATTCCGCATCTGCTGTCACCCGTCGTCACCGACCCGAAAAAGGCCGTTGTGGCGCTGAAATGGGTCGTGGGCGAGATGGAAGAGCGCTATCGCAAGATGTCGAAAATGGGTGTGCGCAATATCGAAGGCTATAATGGCCGCGTGCGCGAGGCCTTGGACAAATCCGAGATGTTCAAGCGCACCATCCAGACCGGTTTTGACGAGGACACCGGCGAGCCCGTGTTCGAGACCGAAGAATTTCAGCCGGTTCTGCTGCCCTATATCGTGGTTGTCGTCGACGAGATGGCCGATCTGATGATGGTTGCCGGCAAAGAGATCGAAGCCTGCATCCAGCGACTGGCGCAGATGGCGCGGGCCTCGGGCATCCACCTGATCATGGCAACGCAGCGGCCTTCGGTCGATGTGATCACCGGCACGATCAAAGCCAACTTCCCCACCCGGATTTCGTTTCAGGTCACCTCTAAGATCGACAGTCGCACCATCCTTGGCGAACAAGGCGCCGAGCAATTGCTGGGCATGGGCGATATGCTGTTCATGGCAGGCGGCGGTCGGGTCAGCCGGATTCACGGGCCGTTTGTCTCCGACGAAGAGGTTGAAGAAATCGTCAACCACCTGAAATCTTATGGCCCACCTGCCTATATGTCTGGTGTGGTCGAAGGCCCAGAAGATGATGCGGCCTCTGATATCGACATGGTGCTTGGGCTTGGCTCGGGCGACAGCTCGGACGATGCGCTTTACGATCAGGCAGTGGCGATTGTCGCCAAAGACCGCAAATGCTCGACCTCTTATATCCAGCGCAAACTTGGCATCGGCTATAACAAAGCCGCGCGTCTGGTCGAGCAGATGGAAGAAAACCATGTCGTCACCACCGCCAACCACGTTGGCAAACGCGAGATCTTGCTGCCCGAACACTAGGATCGTTTGCAGCAGATCGGCACCTCTCCGCCAAGTGAACGGCGGGGGGGATGCAGCGGTCTGCACAGTCGCCTATATTAGCCGCATGAACACTCGCAGCACCCTCCTTGCCGCCCTTGTCTTCTTGGCCCTCGCCCCTGCGGCGCTGGCCGATAAGATTCCTTTGGCGGATCTGTCTGCCTATCTAAACGGCCTGACGACCGCCGACACGCAGTTCACCCAAGTGAATGCAGATGGCTCGGTCGCAACGGGCAAGCTGTTCTTGCAGCGCCCAGGCCGTGCGCGGTTTGAATATGCGCCGCCAGACAAAAGCCTTGTGCTGGCCTCGGGCGGACAAGTCGCGATTTTCGACGCCAAATCAAATCAGCCGCCCGAACAATATCCGCTGGCGCGCACGCCGCTGAACCTGATCTTGGCGCGCAATATTGATCTTGCGCGCGCAAAGATGGTTGTCGCGCATCTCGAGGATAAGACCACGACCCAAGTCGTCGTCCAAGACCCCGATCATCCCGAATATGGCACCATCACACTGGTGTTCACAGCCAATCCGGTGGCGCTGCGGCAATGGGTGATCAGCGATGATCTTGGCCAGCAAACCACGGTTATTCTTGGGGATATGCATAAAGGCGCCACCTATGGCGCCTCGCTGTTCAGCATCAATTTCGAGGCCCAAAAGCGCGGGCTTTAACCCGCGCTTCGCTGTCTAGCGGCGACACATCGCAAGCTGGTTGGCATAGGTTTGCGACCGCTGCCCGATCGCGTTTGCCACATCCATCAGCCAAGGCTTGTTGCGATAGGTCTGATTGGCAAAGCCCTTGCGACCCTCGTGATAGGCCAGATATTGCGACTGCGCGTCGGCCTTTGAAATCCCCAGCTTTTGCGAGCTTTGGTCCATGTACCAGCCCATGAAATCGGACGCATCGCTCATCCGATCACGGCGCGCGCCAAAGCGGCGCTGGTCGCGCTGGTATTCCTCCCAAGTGCCATCCAGCGCTTGGCTATAGCCATAGGCCGAAGACTGCCGCCCCATCGGGATCACCCCCAAAGCATAGCGATGCGGCGTGCGGGCATTACCGATAAATTTCGATTCCTGATAGATCGTCGCCATCTGCACATGCACGGGCACGCCCCATTTACGCTCGGTCGCCTTGAGGGCGCGATAATAGGTTGGGCGCTGGCGCAAAATCTCGCAAGCGTCATCCAAATTGCGCGGCGCCGAATTATTGCCACCGCCACAAGACGCAAGCGCCAGAAAAAGCACCGAAGCGCGGAGAAGTCTGCTCATAAGCCCCTCACGTTTATATTTTTTTGAAACATACTGTAAAATCGCGTGTTAGGAAATGGTCGCCTTCGTCATTTACCTTGAAAACCATAGCTTTTGAACAGTTTTTTACGAAGCTGCAACGAGGCGTGCCTGCGTCACTGTGCCCGCACGCCCGACAGACTGTTTCCCGTTCATGGCGCGGCCAGAATGGACAGTTCTGCGCCAAAAGCCTAAGAAGGGGCCCTGGGGGACTGATCTGCATGCTGAAAGCTGCCGCAAAATATCATATCGGCCAAGTGCTGCGCCATCGCAAACATCCCTTTCGTGGTGTGGTCTTTGACGTAGACGCGCTGTTTTCCAACACCGAAGATTGGTATCAGGCCATCCCCGAAGAGGCGCGCCCCTCGCGCAATCAGCCATTTTACCATCTGTTGGCTGAAAATGATCAAAGCTATTACGTCGCCTATGTCTCGGAACAAAACCTTGTTCCCGATGAAACCGGGGAGCCGGTCAGCCACCCCGATCTGCCCGATCTGTTTGGCGATTTTGTCGATGGGCGCTATCCGTTGCAGTTTAATCTGAACTGACGTCGGGCGGCAGTTACCGATCGGTAATGTTTTGGCGCTAACCTGCTCCTGCGTATTTGAAAGGGGCATTAGATGGAATTAAAGGCCGAACTGTCGGGGGATGTGCTGGTCATCTCGCCGCTGCATGATCGTATTGATGCCGCTGGCGCAATCCAGTTCAAGGATCGCATGCGCGAAATCACCCAAACCATGACGGCCCGCGTCGTGCTGGATCTGTCGCGGGTCAATTTTCTGGACAGCAGCGGCTTGGGGGCTGTGGTTGCCGCGATGAAGGCTTTGGCGCCGGACCGGAAACTTGAACTTTCCGGCCTGACCCCGACGGTGCAAAAGGTGTTTCGCTTAACGCGGATGGACACCATTTTTACCATTCACGACAGTCTTCCCGCGGGAATGCGGCATGCTGGGTGAACAGAGAATCGCCACGATGACGCGGCACCCAAACCCCAGTCTTCCAAACCCCAGTCTTCGCAGGCTTATTCAGGCAGAGCCATTTGCGGTGCGCCAGGCTCTGCAAGATCTGCTGAACCACTTTCCGCTCAACGCGCTTGACCCAGATCAGCGCGGCACGGTCGAGGTTGTTTTGGCAGAGGTGTTCAACAACATTGTCGAACACGCCTATGCCGATGACCCGGGTGAGATTGAGGTTGAAATCACGCAAATTGGCCAACATCTGCACTGCATGCTGCGCGATTGGGGGCGGCCAATGCCAGAGGCCAAGCTGCCAACGGGGGCGCTGCCGCAGTTTACCGATGGCCTAGATGCGCCCGAGGGTGGTTTTGGCTGGTATTTGATTCGCGCAATGGCAAGCGATCTGAAATATCAGCGCGATGCAGAGCAAAATCTGCTGACATTTCAGCTCGAAATTGACGCATCCAGCCATTAAAGCACCCATTGTTTCCAGCCTGTGACAACGGACATGTTTCGGCCATTTTTCTTCCCTAAAAACGTCATCGCAATAGCGCAGGCTGACAGTGTAGCTGCACAAAAGCTTCCCTCGGCGCTTTGGGCCTAGCCCCCACCAAGCCCGCGCGCCGAGGATCATTTCTCTTGGAAACGCCATCGACAAGACCTAGGCTCACCGTAAAAAGGAGAGACATTCGATGCGTGACTTTCAAGCTCCGGGCAGATCAGCGGTCTATGCCAACAATGGGATTTGCGCGACCTCGCATCCTTTGGCCGCTAAGGTCGCGATTGAAACGCTCGAGGCCGGCGGCAATGCCGTAGATGCGGCCATCGCCGGCGCCGTGCTGCTGGGGATTTGCGAACCGCAGATGACCGGCATCGGTGGCGATTGCTTTGTGCTGCTGAAACCTGCGGGCACGGAAAATATTCTGGCGCTGAACGGCTCGGGCCGTGCGCCAAGCGCAAGCTCGGCTGCCGAGATGCGCGCGCGCGGGCTGAATGCGATTCCCCTGCGCGGGGTTGAACCTGTCACCGTGCCGGGGGCGGTCGATGCCTTTTGTCGGCTGTCTGACGATTGGGGCAAACTGGGGCTGGACCGCTGCCTTGCCCCCGCGATTCGCTATGCCGAAGAGGGTGTGCCCGTGGCACCGCGTGTCGCCTATGACTGGGCCGAAGACGCCAAGGACCTGATCGGCGATGCGCGCAAATTCTATCTGCTGGATGGGCAAGTGCCGCGCGCGGGCCAAATCTTTCGCGCCCCCGGTCAGGCCGAAGTACTGCGCCGCATCGCCGCCCAAGGCCGCGCCGGGTTTTACGAGGGCGAGGTGGCCGAAGATATGGTCAGCTCGCTGCAAGCGCTTGGCGGCAAACACACTTTGGCCGATTTCGCCGCAACCTCTGCCACCTATACCGACCCAATCTCTGGCCCCTATAAGGGCATCGAGCTGGTCGAGCATCCGCCAAATGGCCAAGGTGCGACCGCGATTTTGATGCTGAACATCCTGTCGCATTTCGACATCGCCGCGATGGACCCCTTCGGCAGCCAGCGCGCCCATATCGAAGCCGAGGCGGCCAAGCTTGCCTATGACGCCCGCAACCGCTTTTTGGCCGAAACCGCGCCGCGGATCGACCATATGTTGTCGCCCGACACGGCCGCGAAACTCGCCACGCTGATCGACCCGAAACGCGCGATGGGCTCGGCCGCGCCGCTGACCGAAGCGGTGCATAAAGACACCATCTATATCACCGTGGTGGACCGCGACCGCATGGCGGTCTCGCTGATCTATTCGATCTTTTGGGGCTTTGGCGCCGGCACGGCATCGCGCAAGTTTGGCATAAACTTTCAAAACCGCGGCGCGGGCTTTACCCTGCTGGAAGGCCACCCCAACGAGCTTGGCGGCGGCAAACGCCCAATGCATACGATCATTCCCGGCATGCTGCGCAAAAATGGTAAGGTTATCATGCCCTTTGGCGTGATGGGCGGGGCCTATCAGCCCAATGGCCACGCGCGCTTTGTCAGCAATATGGTCGATTTTGGGCTGGACGCGCAGGCCGCGATCGACGCGCCGCGCAGCTTTTCAGGCGCCGAGGGCATGCTTGTGGAAACCGGCTATGCGCCGCAGGTTCTGGCCGAGCTTGTCGCGATGGGCCACGAGGCGCAATCCGCGCCAGACCCGATTGGCGGCGCGCAAGCGATCTTGATTGACGACACAGGTGTGCTTATTGGGGCCTCTGATCCGCGCAAAGACGGCTGCGCTTTGGGGTATTGAATGCAAGACATCGTCAAGGCAATCCGGTCGCTGACCGAAGGCGAAACCGACAGCGTGGCGCTGATGGCGACGGTGGCCTGCGAGGTGCATCACGCCATGCCGCAGGCCGATTGGACGGGGTTTTACCGCGTCGTCGCGCCCGAGCTGTTGAAAATCGGCCCCTATCAAGGCGGCCACGGTTGCCTTGTCATCCCGTTTTCACGCGGAGTTTGTGGCGCCTGCGCACGCACGGGTGCGGTGCAGAACGTGCCCGATGTCGATGCCTTTCCGGGCCATATCGCCTGCGCCTCTTCGACAAGATCCGAGCTTGTGCTGCCGGTTTTCAACGGCGCGGGGCGGCTGTTGGCGGTGTTTGACATCGACAGCGACACCCCCGCCGCCTTTTCCAAGGCCGATGAAGACTGGCTGGTGCCGCTGCTGGCCGACGTGTTCCGGCACGCAGAATGA
>NZ_DAIPZF010000005.1:45250-69033 GCF_036782355.1 Cypionkella sp. | reverse complement strand
GCCCTAACATGTGGCAAACGCTGACGCATTTCCCGCTCCAGCCCTATTTCGCCTTTCTGGCGGGGGGGATTTTGCTGAACCTGACACCGGGGCAGGATGTGCTGTTTGCCACTGCCTCGGGCGTCAAAGGCGGGCCGCGGGCGGGGGTGATGGCGGGGCTGGGCGTGGGCTTGGGCGCGCTGTGGCATGTGGCGCTTGCGGCACTTGGGTTGTCGGCCTTGATTGCAGCCCATGCCGGCGCGCTGCTGGCGCTGAAATACGCAGGGGCGGCCTATCTGCTTTATATCGCTTGGAAATCTTGGAACGATACGGGCGCGGCGCGGCACAGCAAAACCGCCACCTCGGGCTGGGATGCCCTGCGCAAAGGCGCTTTGACCAATGCGCTGAACCCCAAGCCGATTTTGTTCATGCTGGCGTTTTTGCCGCAATTTATTCAGCCGCAGATTGGCCCCGCTTGGCAGCAGATTCTGCTGTTGGGCCTGACCTTTGGTCTGACCGGCACCCTTATCACTGCCGGATATGGCTATTTGGCAGGACGGGCTGGCCATGCTATCGGGGCACGGATGGGCGTTTTGAACAAGGGCGCCGCAGTGCTGTTCGCGGGCCTTGCCGCCCGCCTTATTCTAGAGGATTAGCAGATGGCCAGGATCACCCTTTTGGACGGCGGCATGGGTCAAGAGCTGGTCGCGCGCTCGGGCGATGCGCCAACGCCGCTTTGGGCGACGCGCGTGATGATTGATCATCCCGGTTTGGTCAAAGCGATCCACGACGACTATTTCGACGCAGGCGCTTCGGTTGCGACCACCAACACCTATAATATTCTCCACGATCGGCTGGAAGGCGTCGGCCTTGACGCGCTGTTTCACGCGCTGCACCTGCGCGCGCTGGCCGAAGCACATGAGGCCCGCGCGCGCGCTGGACGCGGCCTGATTGCAGGCTCGATGGGGCCCTTGGGCGAAAGCTATCGCCCCGATCTGACGCCAGATGTTGCGGTTTCCGCGCCGATCTATGCTGAAAAGGCGCGGATTTTGGCGCCGCATGTCGATGTGATCTTGCTGGAAACCATGTCCTCGCTCGGGCTGGCCGAAGGCGCGCTAAAGGGCGCGCAGGCGGCGGGCAAGCCTGTCTGGCTTTCGGTTTCGGTGCATGACCGCGACGGCAGCAAATTGCGCTCGGGCGAGCCTGTCTCGGCGCTGCGCGATCTGGTGGCCGCCTATCCAACCGCCGCCGTTCTGGCCAATTGCTCGATGCCCGAAGCGATGGCCGAGGCGATGCGCGCGCTTGCGCCAATTGGCCTGCCCTTTGGCGCCTATGCCAACGGCTTTTCCGAGATTTCAAGCCTGCCGCTGCCCGACGCGGTGGCCGCCCCCGACTATACCCACCGCCACGATCTGACCCCCGAGAGATACACCGCCTTTGTGATGCAATGGATTGATCTGGGCGCCAGCATCGTCGGCGGCTGTTGCGAGGTTGGCCCCGCCCATATCCGCCATCTGGCAGCCGCCCTGCGCGCTGCGGGCCACGACATCGCATGATCCCGGACTTTGTCTACAACCCGCCCGACGTGCCTTTGGACATTCTGTATCAGGACGACCAGATCATCGTGGTGAACAAACCCGCTGGGCTTTTGTCGGTGCCGGGCAAGCTTGCGGGGCGGTCCGATTGCTTGGTCTCGCGATTGCAAGCCGAGCTTTGGGATACGCTTTTGGTGCATCGGCTGGATTGCGACACCTCGGGCGTGATGATCTTTGCGCGCACCAAACAGGCACAAGGGTTTCTGGGGCAAGAGTTTGAAAAGCGGCGCGCGAAAAAGACCTATGTCGCGCGGGTCTGGGGGCAGCTGACCCCCGACGAAGGCCATATCGACCTGCCGCTTTGCACCGATTGGCCCAACCGCCCGCGCCAGATGGTCGATTTTGACAACGGCCGGCCGGCGCAGACCGATTGGCAAGTGATCGCGCGCGATGCCACAACCACCCGCGTGCGGCTGTTCCCGCTGACCGGGCGCAGCCATCAGTTGCGGGTGCATATGCTGGCGCAGGGCTGTCCGATTTTGGGCGATCCGATCTATGCCAAGGGCGAGGCTTTGGCCTTTCCCCGCCTGATGCTGCATGCCGAAACCCTGTCGCTGCACCACCCGACCTCTGGCGAAATGGTCAGTTTTACCGCGCCCTGTGCCTTTTAAAGTGACAGAGGCCGCAATCGGCTTCACATTGCTTTAATGTATTTGCGCCTAAATCAGGTGCAGAGCTATTCAAGGACGCGCCCTTTGATCCGCACGTTTTTTCAAGCCCGCTATCTGCCGCTGACCGCAAGCGCGGTGCTGATGGCGGTGTTGTATGGGCTGGGGCGACTTTGGCCCTATTCTGTGGTTGCCTTTGACACGCTGGCGCTGATTGCAGCGGCAGTGACCGTTTTGGGCGTTTACGATCTGTTTCAAACCCGCCACGCAATTTTGCGCAACTACCCGATCACAGCGCATCTGCGGTTTCTGTTGGAAACCATCCGCCCCGAAATGCGGCAATATTTCTTCGAGGGGGAAAAAGACGGCCTGCCCTTCCCCCGCGACAAACGCGCGATTGTCTATCAGCGCGCCAAAAAAGACCTCGATAAACGCCCCTTTGGCACGTTGTTGAACGTCTATCAGGATCAATATGAATGGCTGCATCATTCGATGGCACCGGCCCCGCTGCCGCGCGTCGAAGATATGCGCTTGACCATTGGCCAAGGGCCACAGGCCTATTCGGCCTCTTTGCTGAACATCTCGGCTATGAGCTTTGGCGCGCTTTCGGCCAATGCCATTCGTGCGCTGAACAAAGGCGCGCGCAACGGTGGTTTTTACCATGATACCGGGGAAGGCGGCATCTCGCCCTATCACCGCGAATTTGGCGGCGATCTGGTCTGGCAATTGGCCTCAGGCTATTTTGGCGCAAGGCGGGCCGATGGCGGTTTTGATCCGCAGCTGTTTGCGGCGGCGGCCCAAGATCCGCAGATTAAGATGCTGGAGCTGAAGCTCAGTCAGGGCGCAAAACCCGGGCATGGTGGCGTGCTGCCTGCGGCGAAAATCACGCCCGAAATCGCGGCGATCCGCGGCATTCCGATGGGGCAAGACTGCGTCTCGCCCGCCAGCCATTCTGAATTTTCCACCCCGATTGGGCTGTTGGAATTTGTCGCTCAGATGCGCGCGCTTTCAGGCGGTAAACCGACGGGGATCAAGCTTTGTTTGGGTCATAAATGGGAGTTTATGGCGATTTGCAAAGCCATGGTTGAAACCGGAATCACACCGGACTTTTTGGTCATAGATGGCAAGGAAGGCGGCACCGGCGCGGCCCCTTTGGAATTTATGGACCATGTCGGCATGCCGCTGCGTGATGGCCTTAGCTTTGCCCATAACGCGCTGATCGGCTGCAATCTGCGCGACAGGGTCAAAATCGGCGCTGCGGGCAAGGTCACCTCGGCCTTTGACATCGCCCGCCTCATGGCTTTGGGCGCCGATTGGGCCAATGCTGCGCGCGGCTTTATGTTTGCTGTGGGCTGCATTCAGGCACAGTCTTGTCACACTGGGCGCTGCCCCACCGGCGTCACCTCGCAAGACCCGCTGCGTCAGCGCGCGATTGTGGTGCCCGACAAGGCCGAACGCGTCGCAAATTTCCATCACAACACCCTGCACGCCTTGGCTGAATTGGTGGCCGCGGCAGGCCTTGCGCATCCCGCAGACCTGCGACCACACCACTTTCAGCGCCGCAGTTCCTCTGACCAAGTGATCTCTTTTGCAAAACAATATGAACAGTTGACCACCGGCCAATTGCTTGATGACGCCCAATCCGCGCCGCTGTTCCGCGAGGCTTGGGCGCTGTCATCTGCCACAAGTTTTGCGCGCCAAGGCTAAGGCGCAGACCGACTAAACCGATAAAAAAGGCCCCGATCTCTCGGGGCCTTTGGCTTATTCTGCGGCGGGATCCCAACCCGAGATCGCCTTGACCTCAAGGAATTCTTCCAGCCCCCAATGCCCGCCTTCGCGCGCCCGACCCGAGGATTTCACCCCTCCAAAGGGCGCACCCGCGCCGCGCGACTTGCCGTTCATCTCGACCATGCCAGATTTCAACTGCCGCGCCATCCGATTGCGCAGCGCGCCGTCTTGGGTCTGCACATAATTGGTCAAACCATAGGGCGTGTCATTGGCGATACGCACCGCATCGGCTTCGGTGTCAAAGGGGATGATCGACAAAACCGGGCCAAAGATCTCCTCGCGCTCGATGGTCATGCCGGGCACCACATCGGCGAAAACCGTCGGCTTGACGTAAAAGCCGCGGTTAAAGCCCTCGGGCAGGCCAGGGCCGCCGGCGACCAGACGCGCGCCTTCGTCGATGCCTTTTTGGATATAGCCTTGGATTTGATCCCATTGGCGTTTGTTCACCACCGGCCCGATATGCCCACCCGCGTCATGGGCAGAGCCGACCTTGATGCTGTCAGCGATCCGCGCCGCAGTTTCGACCGCTTGGTCATAGATCGGGCGCTGCACCAGCATGCGGCTGGGCGCATTGCAGGACTGGCCGGTGTTGTTCATCATATGGCGCACGCCGCGTTCAACGGCGCGGTCATCGGCATCGGCAAAGATCACATTGGCACCCTTGCCGCCCAGTTCCAGCGTCACGCGTTTCAGGGTTTCAGCGGCGGCTTTGGAAATCGCCCGCCCCGCGCGGGTTGATCCGGTAAAGGAGATCATCTCGACATCAGGATGCGCCGAAAGCACCGAACCCACGCCCGCGCCATCGCCGTTAACAAGGTTGAACACCCCCGCAGGCAGGCCCGCGTCATGGCAGAATTCGGCAAACAGCATCGCATCCAAGGGGCTTTCCTCGGAGGGTTTCAGCACACAGGTGCAGCCCGCAAGGATCGCCGGAATAGCCTTGAGCGCGATCTGGTTCATCGGCCAATTCCACGGCGTGATCAGCCCAACGACGCCAATCGGCTCCAGCGCGATCCGGTCGTTTGGCGCATGCGGACCAAGCGGGCGGATCCATTGCATCGCATCAAAGGCGGTCAGGAAATTGGTGGCATGCCAGGGCAGGCAAGGCGCTTGATCGTCGCGCGCCATGTCAATCGGCGCCCCCATTTCAATCGCGATGGCATGGGCCAATTCTTCCAAGCGCAACTCGTATTGCTGCAGGATTTTCACCACGGCTTCGCGGCGCACCGCGGGCGGGGTTGCTGCCCAAGCCGGAAAAGCCGCCTTGGCGGCGGCGACGGCTGCATTGGTATCGGCCTCGGACCCAAGCGAGATGATCGCGCAAGGCTCTTCGGTGGAAGGATCAATCACCGCATAATCTTGCGGGGTTACAGGGGCTACCCATTCGCCATTAATATAGAATTCGCGCTTGGTGATCATAGCAGGCTCCTTAATTTGATCATATCATGACAGCAGGTAAGACCTCTCGCAAGGTTTGCAACGACATGCCATGTCGCGAAGCCGGCTTTGGGCGGATATTCCCTGATAAAACCCAAAGACAGGCCGATTTCCTTTCTTGCGGCATATCCGCACGCATCACTGGAACTTCGTTTCGGAATGGTTAGATAGAAGCCATCACAGACAACAGGAGACATCATGTCGATCCGCATCAATGACACCGCCCCCGACTTCACCGCAGAGTCCACCGCAGGCACCATCCATTTCCACGAATGGCTGGCCGACAGCTATGCGATCATCTTCAGCCACCCGCGCGATTTCACCCCGGTTTGCACCACTGAATTTGGCGCCGTGGCCCAGCTGGCCGCCGAATGGAGCAAGCGCAACACCAAGGTCATCGGCGTGTCGGTCGATTCGGTGGCAGAGCATGTGAAATGGAAGCATGACATCGAGGCTTTTGGTGGCGCTGCCGCCGATTTCCCGATCATCGACGACACCAGCCTGACCGTGTCGAAAGCCTTCGACATGCTGCCCGCAGAGTTCTACCTGCCCGAAGCCAACCGCACCCCCGCCAATACCGCGACGGTGCGTTCGGTCTATATCATCGGGCCGGACAAAAAAGTCCGCCTGACCATGACCTATCCAATGAGCGTCGGCCGCAACTTTGCCGAGATCCTGCGCGCGCTTGACGCAGTGCAGGCCACCGACGGCGTGCCTTTGGCAACACCAGCCAACTGGCAGCCCGGCCAAGATGTGATCGTCGCCCTCAGCCTGAACAACGAACAGGCCACCGAGCGGTTCGGCGCGCTGGACATCAAACTGCCCTACCTGCGCTTTGCCAAGGCGCCCAAGTAACGCAAAAGGCCCCGGAAATTCCGGGGCCTTTCTTTTATTGCGAAAGGCTTACGCCTCGGAAGCTTCTTCTTTGGCTTCGGTGATCTCGGCACCAGTTTCCTGATCGACCATCTTCATGCCCAGACGAACCTTGCCGCGATCGTCAAAGCCCAACAGCTTGACCTTCACTTCTTGACCCTCTTTCAGGATCTCGTTCGGGTGGTTCAGACGCTTGTTGGCGATCTGGCTAACGTGGACCAGACCATCGCGCTTGCCAAAGAAGTTCACAAATGCACCGAAATCGACCAGTTTGACGACTTTGCCGGTGTAGATCATGCCTTCTTCTGGCTCTGCCACGATCGACCAGATCATGTCATAGGCCTTTTTGATCGAAGCCGCATCCGACGAGGCGATCTTGATGATGCCTTCGTCATTGATGTCAACCTTGGCGCCCGAAAGCTCCACGATCTCGCGGATCACCTTGCCGCCCGAACCGATGACTTCACGGATCTTATCGGTTGGAATCTGCATGGTTTCGATCTTCGGCGCATATTCCGAGAAGCCCTGCGGCGCGGAAAGCGCTTTGTTCATCTCGCCCAAGATGTGCAAACGACCGTCTTTGGCCTGCGCCAAAGCCTGCGCCATGATCTCTGGGGTGATGCCTGCAACCTTGATGTCCATCTGCATCGTGGTGATGCCGTTGGCGGTGCCTGCAACCTTAAAGTCCATATCGCCCAGGTGATCTTCATCGCCCAAGATGTCGGTCAGAACCGCAAAGCGGCCGTCTTCTTCCAGGATCAGACCCATGGCCACACCAGCGACCGGAGCCTTCAGTGGAACGCCCGCATCCATCATCGACAGCGAACCGCCGCAGACCGAGGCCATCGACGACGAGCCGTTGGATTCGGTGATCTCGGAGACCACGCGCACGGTGTAAGGGAAGTCGGTTGCCGCAGGCAGAACAGCCTGCAACGCGCGCCAAGCCAGTTTACCATGGCCGATTTCACGACGACCGGGCGAACCTACGCGACCCACTTCACCCACCGAATAGGGAGGGAAGTTATAGTGTAGCAAGAAGTTCGAACGGCTGTTGCCATGCAAAGCGTCGATGATCTGCTCGTCTTCGCCGGTGCCCAAAGTGGTGACAACCAAGCCTTGAGTCTCGCCACGGGTGAACAGGGCCGAGCCATGGGTGCGTGGCAAAATACCGGTTTCCGACACGATCGGACGCACGGTTTTGTTGTCACGGCCATCAATCCGCGCGCCACCGTTGATGATGTCGCCACGCAGGATCGAGGCTTCCAGCTTTTTGATCGCCGAGCCAAGGTTGATGTCAGCCAGATCGGCCTCGTTCAACGCGCCCTTGATCGCCGAGACAGCTGCCGAAATCGCAGCGGTGCGCTCTTGCTTGTCACGAATGGCGAAAGCCGCCCGCATCTGGGTTTCGCCAGCGGTTTTGACGCGCGCATAAAGGTCAGCGTAGTCAGGCGCTTGGAAATCGAAGGGCTCTTTGGCGCAATCTTCAGCAAAGTCGATGATCATGTCGATCACAGGCTGCATCGCATCATGGCCAAATTTGACCGCGCCCAGCATCTCGTCTTCGGTCAGCTCATAGGCTTCGGATTCAACCATCATCACGGCGTCTTTGGTGCCGGCGATGACCAGATCAAGCCGCTGATCCGGGTTGTTGCGCAGGTTCTGCATGTCGTCGACGCAAGGGTTCAATTGGTATTCACCACCCGAGAAGCCAACGCGCGCCGCACCGATTGGGCCCATGAAAGGCACGCCCGAAATCGTCAGCGCCGCCGAAACCGCGATCATCGCGACGATATCAGGATCATTTTCCAGATCATGGCTCAGCACGGTGGCCATCACGAGAACTTCGTTCTTGAAGCCTTCGACGAACAGCGGGCGGCACGGACGGTCGATCAGACGCGAGGTCAGCGTCTCTTTTTCCGAAGGGCGCGCTTCGCGCTTAAAGAAACCGCCTGGGATCTTGCCAGCGGCATAGTATTTCTCTTGGTAATGCACGGTCAGCGGAAAGAAATCCTGACCTGGCTTTGGTGCGCGTGCATAAGTCACGTTGGCCATAACGCTGGTCTCGCCATAGGTGGCAATAACCGTGCCGTCAGCCTGACGTGCGACTTTACCCGATTCCAGCGTCAGGGTGTCATTGCCCCACTGGATCGACTTTTTCGTAACGTTGAACATTGATCGTTCCCTATATGAGAGCGTCACGGCCCCTGCCGTGGCTCCCGTTTGCATGGCGGCCCCATTGCCGCCGCCCCCTATCCTTTGCATGCGGCCGGGGGCATGGCCTCATATCGCAGATGTCGCGCGCATACAGGAAAAACGGGCGTTTGGGAAGGGGGCTGCAAAAAGCAAAACGCCCGCGGCTTTCGCCACGGGCGTTCAGATAGACCGAAGCGAAAGCTTAGCGACGCAGGCCGAGGCGTGCGATCAGCGAGGCATAACGGGCTTCGTCTTTCGACTTCAGATAGTCCAACAGCTTACGACGCTGAGCAACCTGCATCAGCAGACCGCGGCGCGAGTGGTTGTCTTTCTTGTGGGTTTTAAAGTGCTCGGTCAGCGTCGCGATGCGCGACGACAAGATCGCAACCTGAACTTCGGGCGAACCGGTGTCGCCTTCTTTGGTTGCGTATTCTTTGATCAGATGAGCTTTGTGGTCTGCAGTGATCGACATCGGGATCTCCTATAAAGAGGGTTGCGGCACAAGCCGGGATGTCGTCCAGCAGGGCCAATAACACCACTGTCACCAGCGGATGCGGGCGTATAAAAGATTTCACGGCAAAAGGGAAGCCCCCTGCTCGGCGCAAGCTTTGTTAACCAATCCCCCAGATTCCCTGAAAAACAACTGCATTCTTTTTGAAGCCAAGGCCTGATTCTGCTAAAGTTGGTCAGGCAGATTGCCAAAATGTTCTTATAGCAAATTTATTTCACCCTTCCCATTCGCCCCCGTCCCGCGGGGTAGAAAGATCACAGATGCTCGGGCTTATCGGACTCCTTAGCGCCTTATTTGCTGGTGTTGTGGCAGATGCTTTCAGCAGCGCAAACCAGCCCGAAGATCAGGCGGATCCGGCAGACACCTCTGGCGCGGCTGACCCCTTTGCAGAGGGTTATCCGTACGTTGACACCTCGCATAGCTCTGGTTTCCTCGACGCAGAAGAGACGGACGGCATCCTCAACTCCTCGGATGCGCTACCACAGCCGGCGGTTGATCTGTCCCTCTCCGGCACCGCGCAGGATGATATTCTGTCAGGCGATGGTGGCGCAGACAGCATCTGGGGCGGCGATGGCACTGACATGCTTACCGGCCGTGATGGCGCCGATCTGCTTGACGGCGGCGCAGGCGATGATGCGCTGAATGGCGGCGCGGGCGATGATCAGCTGTTCGGCGGTGCCGGCCATGACCTGCTGCATGGCGATAACGGCGACGATCTGCTCGACGGCGGCGCCGGTAATGACCGGCTCGAAGCCTGCGAGGGCAATGACACCCTTTTGGGCGGCGCCGGCGACGATGTGCTGATCGGCGGTGGCGGCAATGATCTGCTGCAAGGCGGCGCTGGTCAAGACGCGCTGATCGGCGGCAATGACGACGACAGGCTCATGGGCGGCAGCGGCAGCGATACGCTCGATGGTCTGAATGGCAATGACGAGATTTGGGGCCAAGACGCCACAGGCGATGACGGCACGCTCGATTTCCTGAATGGCGGCGGTGGCAATGATATTTTGCACCTTGGCGGGGGTGATTACGGCAATGGTGGCGAAGGTGCAGATCAGTTCGAACTGCATGACATCGGCCCGAACGACCCCACACCGCAAATCGTCGATTACAATCCCGCCGAAGACCACCTGATCCTGCTTTACGATCCCGCGCAGCACCCAGACCCACAGCTCTCGACCCAGATCACCAGCACCGGAACCACACTTCTGCTCGACGGCATCGGTGTGGCCGACCTGCAAGGCGCCACAGGCCTAGACCTCAGCACGGTCGAATTGCGCGCAGCCTAGGTCCAAAGCTGCGGCTGCACCGCATAGCTGATATAAAGCGGATGCTTCGGCGCGCCCGCCTGCGTCAGCCCCAGATGAAACAGCGGCTGCCCCAGCCGCCGCAACAGCGCCTCAACCGCCAAACCGCGCCCCAGATGCGCGCCATGGCTGCCCCAGGCACAGATAATACGCTGCCCCCAACCCGCCGCGTCAACAATCGCTGCATCATTGTCAGGCCCCACCGGATCCTGCTGCGCCCGCATCAACCGCGGATCGGTGGCGCGATAGGCAAAGATATTCACCACCCGAAACCCGCCCGCGCCCAGCGCCCGCGCCCGCCGCTCGCAGCGCTCCACGGTTGGATCATTCTGCACCTCTGTGGCAGTCGAGGGGTTCAGCATCACAAACACCAGCCGCACCGCCGCCGGATCCCACACCCGCGTTAAAGCATAGCGATAGGCCTCACAGGGCGAATAAACCGCCACACTTTCCGCATCCCCCTTCAGATGCCGCCGTGTAATCACCCGCTGCCCTTTCATCTTGGCAAAAATATCCCCCGCGGAGCGTCAACAGCCCCGCCAGCACTCCGCCCCTAATTAAACACCCTGCTCGGATGCAATTCACCGGCCTTATAAACCCCAACCGCCACCGCGCGCCCCTGATAACTCGCCCAAGCCTCATCGCCATAGCTGGCGCTCGAAGTCAAAACCATCCCGGGATTGCCGTTCTTCAACCGCACTGCCCCTTCGGGCGTACAGGGCAGCTCCGGCAAATCCGCCAGCCCCAGCTCCAAGGGCTTCAGCCAAGCATCCAACTCCCCGGTCTTGGCAAGCCGATCAATCTCCTCAATCGAAATCCCCTCACCTGCGGTAAAAGGCCCCGACCATTCCCGCCGCAGCCAAGCCACATGGCCCAGACAGCCCAAAACCTCGCCCAGATCCCGCGCGATCGAGCGCACATAGCCGCCCTTGCCGCAGACCATCTCCAGCTCGACCTGATCGACCGAGGGCCGCGCAATCAACTGCAACCGCTCCACCCACAAGGGCCGCGCCGCCAAAATCATCGCCTCGCCCTCGCGCGCCAGATCATAGGCGCGCTCGCCTTCGACCTTCACCGCAGAAAACTGCGGCGGCACCTGCTCGATATCGCCGCGAAAGCCCACCAAAGCCGCCTCGATCTGCGCATCGCTTGGCCGCGCAGCCTCACGCGCAATCACCTCGCCCTCGGCATCATCGGTCGTCGTCGCAGCACCCAGATTGACCACAAAGCGATAACACTTCAGCGCATCGGTGATATAGGGCACGGTCTTGGTGGCCTCGCCCAGCGCAATTGCCAAAACCCCGGTGGCTGCGGGGTCAAGCGTGCCAGCATGGCCGGCCTTTTGCGCATCCATCGCCCATTTCACCTTATTGACCACAGCGGTCGAGGTGATGCCCGCAGGCTTATCCACCACCAGCCAGCCCGAAATCGCTCTGCCTTTTTTAGCGCGCGCCATTGCCGTCTCCTTGCCTATCCACGTGGAACCACCAGCCCCAACATCGGCCCCATCGGAAACCCCGCGTCCATCCGCGCCAAATCTGGCGCAAGCAGACGCGAAATCTTGCCATCGAAATAAAGCGCGTTGGTCACGCCCAATTTGTCGCGAAACAAGCGCGCAAAATCATAAAAGTTCACCGCTTGGTTTGAAATCGCGAAATAGGCGCGCTGCCCATCCGCCGAGGCACCAACGCCATTGCGGATCTGCCGCGACTCTGACCCCGCGCGAAACATCGGATGCAAACTGCCCTCGATCACCAACATCGGCCCCGATTGCGTGGCATAGCGACAGCGCGGCGCCTCGGCCTTAAAGCGCAGGCTTTCCACCACCCGCAGCACGCCATCGCCAAAGCAGAACACCCCATTCGGCAACAGCCCAAAATTCCCCGGCCCCGCTCGGGTGACCAAAGGCTTTTTCTGCTGATAATCCTCGATATAAAGCCCAACCGGCGACAGATCAGGATGATACATCCCGGCATTCATCGCAAAGCCCAGCGTCTCGCCTTGCGCGGCAAGCTCTGCCTCTACCGCGTTGAAACTGCCATAAGCGCCGTCGGCTCCGGCATCAAACAGCCGCAAATCCTGCCCTGCGCCCACATCACAGACCGTATACGACGTGCCATCAAAAACCATATCCCGACAGCCCGCCGCCGCCGCAAAAGGCAGCAGCGCCAGCACCAGCGCCAGCCGCAGCATGTTATTCCTCGGCCTCTGGCAGATCTTTGGCGGCAATATCGCGCTGCACCTGCGGATCGGCAAACAGCCGCCGCGCCTCTTCCAACCGATTATAGGTGTCATCGGGGCGAAACCGCAGCTCTGGCGAATGCTTCAAGGTCATCTCGGCCGAGACCCGCTTGCGCAATTCCCAGGCATTCTTGGCCAAGGCCGCAATCGCCGCCTCAACACTGGCGCCGCCCATCAAGGGCATCACATAGACCGTCGCCACCCGCAAATCGACCGAAACCGAAACCTCGCCCACGGTGATCGACATGTCTTGCAACGCCGTATCATGCACCTCGCCCCGCGCCAGAATCTCTGACAGCGTGCGCCGGATCATCTCGCCAACCCGAAGTTGACGCTGCGAAGGCCCTTTGGCCGAATAGGAACGTGTGTTTGCCATGCCCTGCTCCTATGCGGATTCGCGCGGGCTTGCAACGGCGGGCTTTCGCCGCCGCGTCAAAACCGCTAAACCCTGCCAAAATCGGAGGCAGCCATGACCCAAACCCCTGCAATCACCGTCACCGGCGCCTCTGGCCGCATGGGGCAAATGCTGATCACCGCGATCACCGCCCATCCAGCCGCCCGCCTGATCGGCTGCATCGAACGCCCCGGCCATGCTTGGATCGGTCAAGACATCGGCCTGTGCATGGGCGGCGCAGCCCTCGGGGTCTTGGTCACCGACGACCCGCTCGAGGCCTTCGCGCAAAGCCAAGCCGTGATCGACTTCACCGCGCCTGCGGCAACGGTTGAATTTGCCGCCCTCGCCGCCCAAGCCCGCGCCGTGCATGTCATCGGCACCACCGGGCTAGACCCCGCGCATCACGCCAAACTCGATGCCGCCGCCCATCACGCCGTGATCATCCAAGCCGGCAACATGAGCCTTGGCGTCAACCTGCTGACCCGCCTGACGCAAAAGGTCGCAGCCGCCCTCGACGCCGATTGGGATATCGAGATCATCGAGGCCCATCACAACCGCAAGGTCGACGCCCCCTCCGGCACCGCCCTGATGCTGGGCGAGGCCGCCGCCGCAGGCCGGGGCATCGCCCTTGCAGACCACACCGACTCAGGTCGCGACGGCATCACCGGGGCACGCCGTGCTGGCGCCATCGGTTTTTCCGCCATCCGCGGCGGCGACATTGTCGGCGAACATGATGTGCTTTTCGCCAGTGCAGGCGAGCGTATCGTGCTGCGCCATATCGCCACCGATCGCGCCATCTTCGCCCGTGGTGCGCTGAAAGCCGCACTTTGGGGCCAAAGCCAAAAGGCTGGCCGCTACGACATGATGGATGTCTTGGGCCTCTAGGCCCGAAACAATTTATCTAAAATTTGCCTTCATCTGTCTAAAAATATCCCACGGGGGCAGCCTTTGCGCAGCAAAGGCGATGGGGGTGTGAAACCCCCATGCGCGGTGTCAAAAATCCACCGCGATGCCCTTTTTCTCCCAATCGCCAAAGCGCACCGGCTCTGGTCCCTTGCGCCCACCCAACTCCACGGGCAACTCAATTGCTTTGGCCTTAAGCCGGCGCTCGGCCGCCTCGGCAAGCGCACGTTGGGCTGCTTCGGGCAAATCTTGGGGTGTTTCAGACATCTGGCATTCCTTGCAGGGCTCTGCCCTTTGATATACGGCGATCCCACACAGGAACAAGGGCGACAAAATGGCAGAGGCTCAGGCAGGCTTGGCAGCACGCGCAGCGGCACTCGCCCTGCTCACCGCAATTATGGAAGAGGGTCAAACCATGGCCCAAGTCCTTGCCGCCCCGAACGGGCCGCTGAAATCGGTCGCCCCGCAAGACCGCGCCCGCGCGCAGCGGCTTGCTTTGCAGGTTATCCGCCTGCTTGAACCGGTGGACCGGATGCTGGAACCGCATCTGCGCAAAAACCCGCCCTTGGCCGTGATGAACATCCTGCGCCTTGCCACCACCGAATTGCACGAGGGCGCAGCACCGCACGGCGTGGTCAATGCCGCCGTGGAACTTGCGCGCAAATCCAAACGCACCACGCCCATGGCAGGGCTGATCAACGCAGTTCTGCGCAAACTGCCCGAAGGCGCACCCTTGCCAGGCCCCGCCCAGCGCCTGCCGCGTTGGCTGCGCCAGCCGATGGTGCATGCCTATGGCCGCGAGGTGGTCGCGGCCATCGAAGAGCTGCAAGCCAAGGCCCCACCGCTTGATATCACCCCGCATGGCGCGGATCTGCCAAAGGGCCAGCCGCTGCCCACCGGCTCGCTGCGCCTGTCGGAACCTTCGCAAATCTCGACCCTTGCAGGCTTTGCCGAGGGCGCATGGTGGGTGCAAGACGCCGCCGCAGCCCTTGCAGCCCCGCTCTTGGCCGCACAAAAGGGCGAAGCCGTGCTTGACCTTTGCGCCGCCCCCGGTGGCAAATGTTTGCAATTGGCCGCCACCGGCGCCGATGTCACAGCGCTGGATATCTCGGGCCCACGCTTGGAACGGCTGCAAGAAAACCTTGCCCGCACCGGCCTTGTCGCAAAAATAATCGTCGCCGATGCGCTGCATTGGCAGCCCGAGGCCGCCTTTGACGCGATCTTGCTGGATGCGCCCTGCTCTGCCACCGGCACCATCCGCCGCCACCCTGAACTGCCGTTCTTGAAAGATGGCAGCGAATTGGCCGAGCTGACAGCGCTGCAAGCAGCCCTGCTGGATCGCGCGCTTGGCTGGCTGAAACCGGGCGGGCGGCTGGTCTATTGCACCTGCTCGCTTTTGCCCGAAGAGGGCGAGGCGCAGTTGACAGCCGCGCTGGCCCGCCACAAAGGCCTGTCGGTGATCCGGCCCGATCTTGCCGGGATTGAGCCTGGCTGGATCACGCCAGAGGGTGGCTTGCGGCTGCGGCCCGACTATTGGGCCGATCTGGGCGGCATGGACGGCTTCTTTATGGTCTGCCTGCGCAAGGACTAGCCGCTACTTCGGCGCAAAAATCCGGTAATACAGCCAATCCGGCAGAAAATTCCCGCCGCGAAACAGCCATGAAAACAGGGTTGGAAAGCTTGCCTTAAAGCGATTGCTTTTCATCAGCCGCAGCATATGGCCCGCAGCCTCTTCGGGTTGCATCAAGAACGGCATGGTAAAATCGTTCTTCGCCGTCAGCCTTGTGGCAATAAAACCGGGGTTGCCCAGTTGCACCTTGACGCCACTGCCGCGCAGATCGGCATAAAGACATTCTGCAAGCGCCATCACCCCCGCCTTGCTGGCGGCATAGCCCATCGCGCCGGGCAGGCCGCGAAAGCCGGAAAGCGAGCCTGTGATCACTAAATGCCCCGTCCCACGCGCCACCATGGCGGGCAGAACCGCCGCCACCACCCGCGCGCAGCCGGTAAAGTTCACATCACACATCGCAATCAGTTTTGCGGCGTCGATGGCTTGGGCGGGCATCGGCCAATAGACCCCTGCCAGAAACACCATGCCGTCAATCTGCCCCAGCTGCGCCACGGCTTGATCAACCGCCGCCCCATCAGCCACATCCAGCGCCAAGGTCTGCACCCCACCCAAGGCCTGTGACGCCGCAGCCAAACCTTGCGGCGAGCGCGCCGAAACGATCACCTCTGCGCCCTCGGCCTGTAAAGCCTTGGCCAGCGCAAGGCCCAAGCCCTCGCTTGCCCCCACCAGCCAATATCTTTTTCCAGCAAAGCTCATGCAGGCACCCGCCGCATGGTGGCGACCAGCTCGGCCACTTTGATGCCGAATTTGCGGAATTGGCTGCGGTTGATGATGGTGCCATTCTCGGCCAGATACATCCAATCGACCACGCTCAGCACATGGCCGCCCGCGCTTTCGGGCAGGCGGATGTCGTAAAGCATCTGCACCGTGGGCCCCGAAATACAGCCCCGCCCGGTGCCCGGCACATCGGCGGCCTTGGCCTCGAGCGTGCCATCTTCGCGGATCAGCAATTGCCATTCGCGCAGCTGCACCTCGCCGTTGTCATAGCGAAAGCTTTCGCGCAGCACGCCGCGGTTGCCCTGCCAGTCGCCCTGCATCTCGGCCACAAAGCGCGAGGTGACACGGCCAAAGGGGCCATAGATCACGCCTTCGCAGACAATCGCGCCGGCCAGATCGCGCTGCGGGTCAAAGGCTGGACCCTTCCCTTTCCAATCGGCGGGGCGCTGGCTGGCAAAGCCAAAATAGCGCGGCACAATCGCCAGCGAGAGGATGACCCCAAGCAGAAATATCAGGCTCCAAAGCATCGACATCACAGCTCCTTTTCAATCGGCATCCGCGCCAAAAGCGCCATCGCCACAAGTTTCAAACCACAGGGAACACCTGCATATAGCAGCGTCAGCAGCGCCAAGGCCTGCGGCGTGTTTTGCACGCCCGAAGCAAAGCCCCCCGCTTGCAACAGCGGCAGCAACACCGCCGCCGCCAAGGCCAATGACAGTTTCGAGGCAAAGGCCCAAAGGCCAAAGCCCGCGCCCTCGCCGCCAATCTGCGCCAAGCGCCGCGCAAACAGCGCCGGCAGCAGCACCATATCCGCACCAAGCGCCGCCCCCGAGGCCGCAGTGATCAGCGCAAAGCCAAAGATCTGCCCCGCGCCAAGGCTATAGGCCCAGACAAAGCTTGCCACCGCCAAGGCCATGGCCGCCAGCAAAACCGGCCGCTCGCCAAAGCGCTGGCCAAGGTTGCTAAAGATCGGCGCGCTGACTGCGGCAGACAAAAAGAACAACAGCAGCAATGGCCCAGCCGCATCTGCGCGCTGCAAAACGCTTTCAACGTAGAACAAAAACAGCGTCGAGGTCACCGCAACAGGGGCCGCATTGATCAGCGCCAGCACCAGCAATCGCCGCGCAGGCGCATCGCGGGTCACCTGCCGCAGCGCCGCGCGAAACGGCAGCGCTTGCGGCAGTAAACTGCCGCGCCACTGCCCGCGCATCGCCAGCACCGCCAGAAGCGCCAGTGTGGCAAAGCCTGCGGCAAAAATCGGAAACGGCGCGCCGGTGCCTGCCAGCGCCACGGGCGCCACGGCGGCAAGGCAAACTCCGATCAAACTGCCAGTCTCGCGCCAGCCAGCCAAACCAATATGCCCTGAAGCCACGCTTTGCGCGCGGGCCACACCTTGGGCATAAAAGGCAATCGACAGAAAGGAATAGGCCGAAAACAGCGGCAACATCATCAGCGCAAACCACGCCAGCGGTGCCAGCGGTGGCGTCACCGCAAACAGCCCCAGCATCGACAGCGCCAAAATCGCCGCCGCCACGCCGACCGCCGCCTCGCGCCATGCGCCCAAGCGATCGACCAGCCCGCCAAAGAACGGATCCTGCACCACATCGACCAGCCGCAGCAGGCCCAAGACCACGCCAAGGCTGGCAAGGCTGACGCCATAGTCATCGACATAAACCTTTGGCGCATTGATATAGATCGGCAGCCCCGCCGCCGCGATCAGCGCCGCGAACAACGACCAAGGCCAAAGCCTGTCTGTCACCGCGACACCTCATCGGCTGGCGGCTTGGGATGACGCAAAAAGCCCGCCCCCTTCAGCCACAGCCGCAGTGCCTGCCAATGGATCAGCCCCAGCACCCGCCGCGAACCAAAAGGCCTGCGCAGGCAGGCACCCAAAATGGCGCGATTGGTCAACGGCTTACGCTTGCCCGTCAGCGTCGCAATCAAGCTGCCCTTGGCGTGAGTATAGTCAATCCAGATGCCAATATGCGCTGCCGTGATGTCAAAGCGAAAGGCATATTGCCCCTCGACCGGCTGAAACGGCGAGACGTAGAACACCTTGCGCGCGGTCACGGTATCATCGGCGCGCATCGGGGCCAGATCGTCGCGGTGGCACAGATAGCTGTGACGGTCGCCGTAGGTATTGCTGACCTCGGCCACCACCACTTGCAGACCGTCCCCCGACCAGCACAGCCAAAACGACACCGGATTAAACACATGCCCCAGCACGCGCGGCTGCGCCAAAAGCTCGATCCGATCCGGTTGCGGCAGCCCGTGTTCGGCCAAAACCTCGCGGCACCAAAGCACACCGCGGCCCTGTTTTGGCGCGCCGCCGTGGTCTGCATCCCAAAGCGAGGTCAAATTGCCACGATTGCGCGAAAACAGCGTCGGACCAGCCGTCGATTCGGGATCGATCAGCAGATAATCGACGCCATAGCGAAAGCCATTGCTCACCGCCCCGCGCCGCCCATGATAGGTGGTGCCGCTGATATGCTGCGGCAGGCTCATGCCGATTGCTGCACAGCATAAGCTTGCCGCAGCGCCGTAACTGCCGCAACAGCCGAGGCAAAGCCGTCTTCGTGAAAGCCGCTGGCCATCCAAGCGCCACAGAACCAGGTGTTATGCGCCCCATTCATCGCCCGTATCTGCCCCTGAGCGGTGATCGCCGCCAGATCATAGACCGGATGGCGGAAGGTCACCTCGTCATAAATCAGCTCTTGCCGGATCGGGCGGTTCGAGTTCAGCGTCACAAACATCGGATCGTCGTGCGGAATGGGTTGCAGCGAGTTCATCCAATAGGTCAGATCAATCCGCTCGGGCCGCGGACCTGCGGGTTCGACATAGACCCAAGAGCTCCAGCATTTGCGCAGACGCGGCATCAGGCTTTCGTCGGCATGCAGGACCGCGCTGTTGGGCTGATAGCGCACGGCAGAAAGGGCTGCGGTTTCGGCAGGCGTGGCATCTGACAGCAGCGCCAGCGTGTCGTCGGAATGGGTGGCCATCACCACATCGTCAAAGCTTTCCCATTCGTCGCCCTGCACCCGCACCGCCACGGCCCCCGCATCCCGCCGCACGCCCGCAATCGAAGCGCCCAAGCGCAGCGCAACACCTTGGCGCTGCAACTCTGCCTCGAGCCGGGCAACATATTGCACCGATCCCCCTTTGACCGTGTACCATTGATGCTGATCCGACAGCTGCATCAGCGCGTGGTTTTGGAAAAACTGCACCAAGGCCTGCGCAGGAAAGTCCAGAATGCCTTGGCTCGGGGTTGACCAAATCGCGCCCGACAGCGGCAACAGGTAATAGTCGCGAAAATAATCCCCCGTGCCCAAAGCCGCCAGCAAACCGCCAATGGTCAGCGCAGGGTCGCGCGCCAAAGCTCCGGCGTTTTTGTTGAAATGCACGATGTCGCGGCACATCCGCAGAAACGACGGATTCAGCAGATTGCGGCGCTGCGCAAACAGGCTGTCCAAGGTTTTCAGCGCATATTCCACCCGCCCTCCACCGATCGAGGCGCCAAAGCTCATGTCGCTTTCGACAACCGGCACCTCCAGCTTTTCAAACAGCGCCACAAGATTGGGATAGTTCACGCGGTTGAACACGATAAAGCCGGTATCGACCGGCTGATCGCCACGCTTGCCGGCCAGGACGGTGCGGGCGTGGCCGCCCAGACGGGGTTCGGCCTCAAACAGGGTAACGTGATGCTCTTGTGCCAGAAGATGCGCGGCGGCCATGCCCGAGATGCCGCCTCCGACCACGGCAATGCGGCGGGGGGCAGCGGTTGGTTTATCAAAAGCCATGGCATCCTCGGTGTAACAATTTGAAGAGATACGGGTTAGTAACATGGTTGGATCACATCGGCAAAAGTGATCCAACCTGCTTTGCGCTGCGTAACACCTCTATGCTACTTGACCTTGCCCCTCTCTATCGGCCCTATGATGCAGGAGATCCGCCTGCAGCGCGTGCCATTGTGCGCAGCTTGTTGGCTGGCAAGGGACAAACAGGCGTGACGGCTAAACAAGAAGACCCCGATTGGACGGCGCATATGATTGCTGTGCGCGACCATCAGGACAAGGCGGCTTTTGCAGCTTTATTTGCGCATTTCGCCCCACGGATCAAAGGCTTTTTGATGAAGGCGGGCAGCGATGCTGGCACCGCCGAAGATTGCGCGCAGGATGTGATGGCAACGGTCTGGCGCAAAGCCGGGCAATTTGACCCGACGCGGGCTTCGGTGGCGACATGGATCTTTACCATCGCCCGCAACCGCCGAATCGACATCGCGCGGCGCGATCGCAGACCAGAACCCGAAGATCTGCCTTGGGGCAACGAAGACGAACCCGATCAGGCCGATGTTTACGAGGCCGCGCAAGACAACAAACGTCTGGCAGAGGCGCTTGCAGACCTGCCTGAAAAGCAAAGACTATTGGTTCAGCGCGCCTTTTACGGCGATCTGTCCCATTCTGAAATCGCCGCCGAGACGGGGCTGCCCTTGGGCACGATCAAGTCGCGGATCCGGCTGGCGCTGGACCGCCTGCGTCAGAAAATGAGCTGAGGACACTATGACCATTCGCCACCACCTCTCCGATCAGTTGCTTATGGCCTATGCCACGGGCAGTTTGCCCGAAGCCTTTGGCCTTGTGGTCGCAACCCATGTTTCGATGTGCGACGACTGCCGCGCCCAGCTTGCCACCTTCGAGGCGGTGGGCGGGGCCGTGATGCAAGCCGAAAGCGTCGCCATGTCTGAGGGCGCGCTGGCCGCAACACTGGCGCGGCTAGAGACCCGTGAAGCCGCTCCAACCCCGCGCAAAGCTGGCGTGCTGCCTGCGCCGCTTTTGGGCTATGTCGGCGGTGATCTGGCTGATGTGAAATGGAAAAGTATTGGCATGGGGGTGCGTCAGGCGATTTTGCCAACAAGCAAGCGCGCTTCGGCGCGTCTTTTGTATATTCCCGCCGGTCAGGCCGTCCCCGACCACGGCCATCGCGGCATCGAGCTGACGCTGGTTCTGCAAGGCGCGTTCCGCGACGCCAGTGATCGCTTTGCCGCAGGCGATGTCGAAATCGCCTCCGAGGCGATGGAACACACGCCCGTCGCCGAGGCGGGCCTGCCCTGCATCTGTCTTGCGGCCACCGATGCGCCTTTGCGCTTTAGCGGGCTGATCCCAAGGTTGATGCAGCCGCTGTTCCGGATTTAGCGCGCAAGATCGGCCCAAGCAGCCTGCTGGAAACGAGCAAGGATAAAGTGGCCGTCTATGCGCGCCGCCTGATCTGTCAGGATCAGATCATACAGGCCAACCGACAGATCATTCACCACACCCACGCCAAGCGCGTATATAGCCAGAATACCCCCCTCGGGCAGGGTTTCAGGGGCTGCATGCACTGTCACCTCGGGGGGCGGCAAGGCGCGGGCCGACATCACGTTAAAATCATCGCTGGGGGCGGTGACAGCCTCGGCCCTAAGCGGCAGATCGCCCGCAAAAGCGATCGGTTGCAGCGGCCGCGCTTGCATGGCCACCCCCTTGCCCCGCAGATCAAATCCGGGACCCGAGATCACCGTCAGATTGCGCTCGATCTGCGGAAAGATCGAGAAATCGCCCGCCTCGACCACACTGGCGCGCGAAATGCGGTATTGTAGCCCGGCATCCGTCTCGATCCGCAGCATCTCGACCGTGACGCCTTTGCCATTGGCCCAAGCCATCTGGCGATAATCGGCAGGGGTCAGATGGCGGATCATTCGGCAGCCTGCGGCCCAAGCAAGGGCGTGGGATCATTCGGCGACAGCTCTTCGAAATCAAAGTTATCCAGCCGCGCCGCACGCTTGCCAGCCCGCTCGGCGGCGGTCGAGATACCGTCCAAATCGGCGCGGGCTTGGTTGAAATGGGTCGAAAGCTTTTCCACCCGCTCGACCACCAATTCAACGTCGCGGTGCAATTGCCGCAAGGTGGTGCGAATCGCGCCGGCCTGTTCGCGCATCCGCGCATCTTTCAGCACCGCGCGCATGGTGTTCAGCGTGGCCATGCAGGTGGTGGGCGACACGATCCAGACCCGCGCGGTAAAGCCATCGCGCACCACCTCGGGGAAATTGGCGTGCAACTCGGCATAGACGGCCTCGGAGGGCAGGAACATCAAGGCCCCATCGGCGGTTTCACCGTCTAGAATATATTTCTCGGAAATCGCCTTGATATGCACCCGCACCGCAGCGCGCAGCTGTGCCTGCGCCTCTGTCACTGCCCGCGGATTGTCAGCGCGGCGCAGCGCCTCATAGGCCTCAAGCGGGAATTTCGCGTCGATCACAATCGGGCCGGGCGGATTGGGCAGATGGATCAGACAATCCGCGCGCTTGCCGTTCGAAAGCGTCGCCTGCATGGTATAGGCATCCGAGGGCAGCGCCTTTTGCACGATATCGTTCAGCTGAATTTCGCCAAAAGCCCCACGCGCCTGTTTGTTGGCCAAAATATCCTGCAAGTTCAGAACATTGCCCGACAACTTTTCGATATTGGCCTGCGCCTTATCAATCGTCATCAGCCGTTGCTGCAATTCACCAAGGCTGTGGGCGGTGCGCGTTGCCGTGCCGTTCAGGCTTTCGCCCATGGCGCGCTGCACCTCGGCCAAGCGCTTTTCCATCAGTTGCAGCATCGCGGTTTGGCTGTGCGCCTGATTTTCGCTGACATGGTGCAGACCGCCCGCAAGCCGTTCCTGCCCCTCGCCCAGCGCTTGCACCCGCTGGCCCAGCCAGCTCATTTCGCGCATCAAAGGCGCTGCCATCGTGGCCGAGCGTCCGGCTGCCCGCAAGATCATCACCAAGAGCGCTAAAATCACCAAAACGGCGGCCCCAATCGTCAGCACCTCGGGAGAGGTCCAAGCATAGTTTTGTCCGAAAAGCGTTATCATCTGCGACCAAACAGCCTTTCGATATCGTGAAGTTTCAGTTCAACATAGGTTGGGCGGCCGTGGTTGCATTGCCCCGAATGCGGCGTCGCCTCCATCTCGCGCAGCAGCGCATTCATCTCTTCGGCGCGCATCTGCCGCCCCGAGCGGATCGAGCCATGGCAAGCCATCCGGCTGAGGATCGCTTCCATCTTGGCCTGCAAGGATTGGCTTTGACCAAGGTCAGACAGCTCGTCCAAGACATCTTCCAGCAGTTGTTTGGCCGAGACATTGCCCAAAATCGCAGGCGTTTCGCGCACCGCAATCGCGGTGCCGCCAAAGGCCTCGATGGTCAGGCCAAGCTGGGCCAGATCATCAGCCAAGGCCAAAAGCCTGCTGGCATCACTGGCAGAAAGATCAACGATTTCAGGGATCAACAGCGCCTGCGCCTTGATGCCGGTTTCGGCCATTTGCCGTTTAAGCCGTTCGTAAACCAACCGTTCATGCGCGGCGTGTTGATCGACAATCACCATGCCAGTGGCGGTCTGGGCGATGATGTAGTTTTCATGCACCTGCGCCCGCGCCGCGCCCAAGGGCAGATCGGGGGCTTGCGGCAGCTCTGGCTCGACCCGCGCGGCGGGGGCCTCGGCAAAGCCTGTCAGGCTTTCGGGGGCCTGATAGGCATAGCTTTGGCGCAGGCTGCTTTGGCTTGGCCGCTCCATCTGGTAGACGCGCGGCGCTTCGGG
>NZ_DAIPZF010000005.1:0-45150 GCF_036782355.1 Cypionkella sp. | reverse complement strand
GGCGCAGGCTGCTTTGGCTTGGCCGCTCCATCTGGTAGACGCGCGGCGCTTCGGGGCGCATGGCGGCAAGGGTGGCATCGGCCACGGTGCTGCTGGCGCGGTGGCCCGCGCCTGACAGCGCTGTGCGCAGGCCGGTGATGATCAGGCTGCGCGCGGCTTCGGGTTCACGAAAGCGCACCTCGGATTTCGCCGGATGCACGTTCACATCCACCCGCTCGGGGTCGCAGATCAGGTTCAGCACGGCGGCAGGGTGACGATCGCGCGACAGAAAATCGAAATAGGCCACCCGCAGTGCCCCCAAAAGCGTGCGGTCCAACACCGGGCGGCCATTGACGCAGACGAATTGCTGCACCGAAGACCCGCGCGAATAGGTCGGCAAGGCCGCATAGCCGGTCAGGCGCAGGCCATCGCGTTCGATGTCGATCTTCAGCGCGTTGTCGATAAAATCACGGCCCAAAACGCTGGCCAAACGCCCGTGCAGCGCCTCGAAGAAATCGCCCGACAACGGATCGGCGCGAAAGATCAGCCTTGGGGCCTCGCCGTCCGCAACCTCGGTCAAGCTAAAGCCGACCTGCGGTTCCGCCATCGCCAGCCGCTTGATCACATCGGCAATCGCTTGGGCTTCGGCGCGGTCGGTGCGCAAGAATTTCAGCCGCGCCGGCGTGGCATAAAACAGATCGCGCAGCTCGATCACCGTGCCGCGCACCGCCGCCGCGGGCCGCAGTGGCGACATCCGCCCACCCGCAACCGTCAGGCTGGCGCCCTCGTGCCCCTCGGCGCGCGAGGTCAACGTCAGCCGCCCCACGGCACCCAGACTGGCCAAAGCCTCGCCGCGAAAACCGAAAGAGCGGATGTTCAACAGATCAGAGCCGTCGATCTTCGAGGTCGCATGCCGCGCCATGGCCAAGGGCAGATCTTCGGGCGTCATGCCGCAGCCATCGTCCGTGACGCGGATCAGCACCTTGCCGCCGGCCGTATACTCGACCGAGATGCGCCGCGCCCCCGCATCCAGCGCATTTTCGACCAGTTCCTTGACCGCAGAGGCAGGCCGTTCAACCACCTCACCCGCCGCAATGCGGTTGATCGCAGATTCGTCCAGCGGGCGAATAATGGGGCGTATATTGGGGGCATGAACTGTCATACCCCCAATCCTAGCAGCTTCACCGGCGCGGGGCCATAGATTCGGTTATTCGCTGACCACGCCTGTGGGCTGGCCCACCACGGTGAAATGCAGATCTTGCGGCTGCAACAGCTTGGCCGCCACGCGTTTGACATCGGCAAGCGTCACCGCCTCGATCCGCGCGTTGCGGGTCTTGGGGTAATCAGACGACAGGCCCAGCGTCTGCATGCCGACCAGAATATTGGCGATACGGCGGTTGCCATCAAACCGCAGCGGATAGGCCCCGGTCATATAGGTTTTCGCATCGTCCAACTCCTGCTGGCTGACCCCCTCGGCGGCAATCAAGGCCCATTGCGCACGGATCACACTGATCGCCTCGGCGACCTTGTCGTTGCTGGCTTGAAACTGGCCCGACAGCATCGCGGCGTGATCGTAATTGGCCAGTGCAGTGCCGATGCCATAGGTGAGGCCACGCTTTTCGCGCACCTCGGTCATCAGCCGCGCGGTAAAGCGGCCACCGCCGATGATCTCGTTCAACACCGAAGCCGCATAGTAATCTGGGTCGTCAAAGCCGATGCCCCCCTGACCAAACAGCACAACCGACTGCGGCCCAGGAAAGTCTTGCACCGTGATGCCGCCCTTTTGCTGTGGCGTCACATCGGCAGGCTGCGGCGCGCCCGTGGCGGGCAGGCCCGCGACCAAGGCATCGACCAACTGGCCCAGCTCTGCCGCCGTGATATCGCCTGCCGCCCCCACGGTGATGCGGTCCAGCGCCAGCGCGCCCTGATGCGCGGCCAGAATATCGTCGCGGCTCAGGGCGGTGACACTGTCAACCGTGCCCGAGCCATCGCTGCCATAAGGATGATCGCCAAAGCTGCGAGCGCGGTCCAGATTGGCAGCAATCGCTGAAGCGTCTTTCAGATCTGACCTCAGGCCCGACAGAATTTGCGCGCGCACCCGCTCGACCGAGGCTTGGTCAAACAGCGGGTTGACCAGTGCCTGATGCAACAAAGCCATCGCCTGCTCGCGGTTTTCACTTAGAAACCGCGCCGAGACTGAAACCGAATCCTCGCCCGAGGAAAAACTGAAATCCGCCGCCAAGGCATCGCGCGCCGCAGCAAAACCCTGTGCATCCAAATCGCCAGAGCCTTCTTCGATCAGCGAGGTCATCAGATTGACCGCGCCGCGCTTGCCCGCCGCATCCAAAGAGGTGCCGCCCTTGAAATCAAGGCTCAGCGAGGTGAAGGGAATGCCGTGATCTTCCACCAGCCAAGCCTTGATCCCCTTGGGCGAGGTGACTTCTTGAATAGCCACCTCTGCTTGTAAAGGCGAGGCAAGAGCCAGCAGGAAAAATGCGATGCGCAGCTTCATTTTGCAGCCTCCGGCGTTGCCAACCAGCCTGTTACGGCGTTGTTTTTGTTCAGGACCTTGCGTGCCGCCGCCATCACATCTTCGGGGGTGACCGATTGCAGAATGCTGGGCCAATCCTGCACATCCTGCACCGTCAGACCCGAGGCAAGCGCCGCGCCATAGCTGCGCGCCAGCCCACCTGCGGAATCGCGGGCATAGATTTCAGAGGCGCGGATCTGGATTTTGATGCGGGCGAAATCCTCGGGCTTGGGGCCGTCTTGCAGGAATTTTGCGATCACAGCATCCATCGCCGCTTCGGCATCGCCAAGGCTGACACCGCCTGCGGGCACAACGACCAGCGAAAAGGTGTCGGGGTCAAGCGAGACATCCGAGTAAAACGCCGAGGCATAAACCGCCGTCTGACTGTCAAACTGCAAAGCCCGGGTCAGCACCGATGTGGTGCCGGCCCCGCCCAACAGCTCGGCCAGCACGGAAAGCGCTGCGGCTTCTTTCTGGTCGCCGGATTTGCGCTGCGGCGCAAGGTAGCTGCGCGCAACATAAGGTTGGGCCACGCGTTCATCGCGCAGCACCAGACGCCGTTCCGCCAACTGCGGCGGCTCGGCAGGGCGCAGGCGGGGTTTGATTTTATCAGACGGCGGCAGCGGGCCATAATGGGTTTCAGCCATCGCCAGCACGGCCTGCGGATCGACATCGCCTGCCACCACCAGAATGGCGTTATTGGGCGCGTAATAGGCTTTGTAAAACGCCATCGCGTCGTCATGGGTCAGGGCGGCAATCTCTTGACGCCAGCCGATCACCGGAATGCCGTAGGGGTGGTTCAGAAACTGCGCCGCCCCCATCTGTTCTTGCAGCAAAGATCCCGGATCGCTGTCAACGCGCTGGCCGCGCTCTTCCAAGATCACTTGGCGCTCGGTGGCAACGTCTTCTTCGGACATGTTGAGGTTCACCATCCGGTCGGCTTCCAGCTTCATCATCAAGTCAAGCCGATCTGCCGCAACCCGTTGGAAATAGGCGGTGTAATCCTGGGTGGTAAAGGCGTTGTCATCGCCGCCCTGCTTTTCGACAATGGCGGAAAATTCGTTCGGGCCAATCTCTTTGGTGCCCTTGAACATCAGATGTTCAAAGAAATGCGCGATGCCAGAATGGCCAGCGGCCTCATCGGCGCGACCGATCTTATACCAGACCATCTGCGTGACCACGGGCGCGCGATGGTCTTCGATCACCACCACCTCCATGCCGTTTTTCAGCGTGAAGTGACTTACCGTGTCTGCCATCGCGGGCAAAGAGAGGGGTAGCAGGGCAATCAGCCCAAAAGCCCTGCGGCCAAGGGTGCGAAACATCGCGGTCCTCCGTTGGAAACCTGATCTGCAAGCTAGTCGCTTTGCGAGGGGGTGCAAGCGCGGTTACGACCTTGTGATCGCAGCTGAACTGGCGGTTATTTCGCAGCCGGAGGCGGCGGGGGGGCCGCAGGCGTGCGCGCACCTGCTTGACGCCAACGTGCCAATTCGGCCTGCTGATCCAAGGCATAGGGGCGATAGGCTTTGAAATAGACGTTCTGATCGAACAATCTTTCCAACAACTTGCCGTTGTTGTTGCGGCGATAGTCAAGATCTTCACTGGCCAGCGTGTCACGAATGCCTTCAGCCACACCAGCCCGCGCGGCATAGCTGACCAAAGCCGCATCCCCCGCTCCGATTTTGCCCGAAACATTGGGCTTGCCGCCCAACGCTGTGATGGCATCTTCAAAGGGGTTCTGGTCGGTGCGATTTGCACCGCCCGGTGTTGGCTCTGGCAGCTCGGTCAGGCTTTCTGGCATGGCCAAAGGCCTTGGCGGCACAATGGTGAATTCGTCCGGCCCCTCGGTGGTCGAGCGGATGTTCATCAACTGCGGGGTTTTCTCACCGCGTGCGCAGGCCGTCAGCACCAAAAGCGCCGACATTGCGATCGCGAGAACACCCTGTGTTGAGCGCATCTTGTAGCCTCCACCAGACTCTATGCCTTTGTCTTAGCCTATCGTTCCGCTTTCGTCACGGGGTCTTTCGCCGTTTCGGCGCTGGCTTGGCCGTTCCCCGCCCCGTGAACAGCACCAAACCAAAGGCGCCGGCAAAGATCGCAATATCTGCGACATTGAAGGAATACGGATTGTCAAAGCCACAGCAGGACATGGTGATGAAATCGGCGACAGCGCCATAGATAACACGATCCACCACATTACCCAGCGCGCCACCAATCAGCAGCCCGCCCGAGATCATCGACCACCGCCCCGCCTTTTCGCGGTAAAGCCAAAGCAGCACCCAAGCCGAAATCACCAGAGCAACAGCAATCAAAATCCAGCGCATGATATCGGCCGAATTCGAAAACAGCCCAAAGTTCACACCGCGATTCCACGCCATGCGAAAGTTCAGGTAGGGCGGGAAGACATCCCGCTCTCCTAGGTTTATCAGATTCATGCCCTGCACCACCGCCCATTTCGACAGCTGGTCCAGCACAAAAACAATCAGTGTGGTAAGGGAAAGCGCGCGCATCCTAGTGCCGGAAGTGCCGCTGATCGGTGAAGACCATGGCAAGGCCCGCCGCATCTGCCGCCGCAATCACCTCGTCATCGCGCATCGACCCACCTGGCTGGATGATCGCCGTCGCCCCTGCCTCGGCCGCGGCCATCAGACCATCGGCAAAAGGAAAGAACGCGTCAGAGGCCACAACCGAACCGATCGTCGGGCTTTGCGTTAGCCCCAACGCCTCGGCCATATCGCCCGCCTTGCGCGCGGCGATGCGGGTCGAGTCGATCCGGCTCATCTGGCCAGCGCCTACCCCAACCGTCGCACCGTCTTTGACGTAAACGATGGCGTTGGATTTGACATGCTTGGCAACTTTCCAAGCAAACATCAGATCGGCAAGTTCCGCCTCGGTCGGCGCGCGTTTGGTCACCACCCGCAGATCGGCGGCCGAAATGCTGTCAACATCGCGGTCTTGCACCAGAAAACCACCGGCAACCTGCTTGAAAGCAAGGCTTTTCTCGGCAGGGTCGGGCAGGCTTTGCGTGGTCAGCAGCCGCAGGTTTTTCTTGGCGGCAAAGATCGCCTTGGCCTCATCCGAGGCGCCGGGCGCAATCACCACTTCGGTGAAGATCTTGACGATCTCTTCGGCGGTTTCGGCATCCAGCGGCTGGTTCAGCGCCACAATGCCGCCAAAGGCCGAGGTCTGATCGCAGGCATAGGCGCGCAGATAGGCCTCTTTCAGGCTGGCCGCCTTGCCGACGCCACAAGGGTTTGCGTGTTTGATAATCGCACAAGCAGGCCCAGCCCCGGCAAATTCCGCCACCAATTCAAAGGCCGCATCGGTGTCGTTGATGTTGTTGTAAGACAGCTCTTTGCCCTGCCATTGCTTGGCCGTGGCCACCCCTGCGCGGCCAGTGCCGTCGGTGTAGAACGCCGCCGCCTGATGCGGGTTCTCGCCATAGCGCAACCCCTGCGCCAAAGTGCCGGCAAAGGATTTGCTGCGGGTAAAGGGCTGGTTCAATGCGCCCGAAAGCCAAGCCGAAACCGCCGTGTCATAGGCCGCGGTGCGCGCATAGGCTGTCAGCGCCAGCTTTTGCCGGAAGGCCAGCGTGGTCGCGCCATCATTGGCGCGCATCTGGTCGATCAGCGCCTGATAATCCGCAGGATCGGTCAGCACGGTCACAAAGCGGTGGTTCTTTGACGCCGCCCGAATCATCGCAGGCCCGCCAATGTCGATATTCTCGATGCAGGTCTCGTGGTCGGCGCCTTTGGCGACGGTTTCTTCAAAGGGGTAAAGGTTGACGATCAGCAGATCGATCGGCTCGATCCCATGCGCGGCCATTGCCAGCAGGTGTTCATCATCATCGCGCAGCGCCAGTAAACCGCCATGCACATTCGGATGCAGGGTCTTCACACGGCCATCCATCATTTCAGGAAAGCCCGTGACGTCAGAGACATCGCGCACCGCAAGCCCTGCGTTGCGCAGCATGCCAGCGGTGCCGCCGGTCGAGATCAGCTCGACTCCTTGGGCGGCAAGACCGCGGGCAAGCTCCAGCAGGCCGGACTTATCAGAGACAGAAATCAGCGCGCGGCCAATGGGGACGAGGTTGGTCATGGCGTTGGACCCTTCGTTAAAAACCAGATCGGCACCGGTCAGATCGGAACCGGCATATCGTCGCGGTCCAGATCCCGGATGGCGAGCGGAGTATCCTGTGCTTTCGCCAAGGTCCAGCCGATCCGCGTCTGGACTTGCCTTGCACGGCCAGAAAGCACGATTTGCTGGGTTGGACGCGGCTTAAGCCGGCCTTTTTCCAGATAGACCGAAGCATCAAGCGACAGTTTCGTGCTGCCATCGTGGCGAAAAACCCAAATCTCGCCACTTTTCAGCGCCAACGAAATCGCGGTGCCACCCAGATCAAGGCTTGGTTCAACATCAGGATGCAGATGAAACCGCAGGGTAAAGCCCACGCCCTCCATCCGGCCTTCGGTCAGCAAATGTTCAAACCGCTCTTGCTCGGCAGAGCTTTGCGCCAGCAGAGTCTCAAACCCCGTCAGCTTGCGCCCGTCTGGCGACAGCAACAGATCGCGGCCATGGGTCAGACCATGCGTCGCAGACCAACCCGAATGCGCGATAGAGATCTGGGTGCCTTCGGGCAATTGGCCTTGCTGCAAGCCGGTGACCTCGGCGCGGTCAACCAAGACCTCGCGCCCCTCACCCGCCCGCAGCCGCGACGAAGAATAGCCGTCAATCGCCAGTGTCGAATGCGAAGGCGTCGCCCGCCCTGCACGACGCCACTCGCTGCCAAAGGTTTTTCCTGAACCACAGTTCACAATTAAGGGGCGCCGCCCCGAAGTCAGCTCGAAAGCCGCCGTCGAGGCATGCGCCGAAAGACCCGCGCGCGCATCGGGGGGCTGTGCCGCGTCAACGATCACCGTGGTGCGCCCCTCACCAAGACGGGCAAATCCCATGGCAAGCGCCGGCATTGCCTTGGGCGAGGCCGGCCGCACCCCCGTCACAGCCAGCGCTTGATCCAGCCTGCCTTCCGCACCGCGACCGCCACCATGAAACCGCGCCAAGCCGCCATCGGCATGCCGCAGCGCCCGCAGGCAGGGCGCCATCCGCTCCAGCGCTTCCACCAAAGCCAAGGGCGGGCGATGCCCCGATTCGGCAAGTGCAAGTTCGGCCCAGGTCAGCAGCGTGAAGACTTCCAACAATTCTTCAGGATTTCGGGTGGGAATGCCGCCAAGCGCATCGACCTCGCGGCTGCATTCCTCGGCCAGGGCGGAAACGGCCGGCAAAACCCGTGCCTCCATCCCCGTCAGCGCAAGCCCCGCATAGATCAGCCCCGTCAGCGCCTCAAACCGGGGCAGACCCGCTGCGGCATGCGGCCAACGCCGCGACAAAAATACCACCTGCGCCGAAAGGCTGCGATAAAACGCATCCGATTGCACGCGATCGCGCCCCGAGAGCAGCAAAAGCGCATGGTTAATCCAACGGATCAACCGCCGCCCGGTCAGATCTGGCGACCAGCCTGGCCCCTTGCCGGCGCCAAACCGCGCCATCCAGCCCCAAGTCCAATCCTGCGCGCGCGCCCGCGCGCCCGCATCACCCAAAGCGGCCAGATCATCCAGCCAGTCAAAGCCATGCATCTCTTCGGCGGCGGCCAAATCCTCCAGCCCGATATCCCAGATTGCGGTGTCTGGGGCCTCGATCACTTGGCCTGCAAAGTTGAAATTGCCCGCAACCAGCTGCCGCCCGCGCGCGTAAAGCCCCATGCTGCGCGGCTCGGGCTGCGAGACAAAGCCGCGCGCAGGCGCAGCCCGCCTTGCGCGCCACATCGCCAGCCTATTCCCAAGGCTTCCACTTCCTAAGCTGCGCTGCATGCTTGTCCTGCATTTGCCTCTCGGCCCGCCCGAGGCAGATCGTTGCAGCAATCCTAGCGCGACGGCGCAGATGTGTCACCCGCACATGCCAGCTGCGCGGTTAAAAATCCAAACTGCGGCCAAGGTCGCACACCAAAGCCGCCGTGGGGGCCTCGATGGCCCGCGCGGCGGCGCTGGGTTTTGCGCAAAGATCGCGCTTAGTGCTGAACGCGGTCCATATATTGCGCAAGCCCGCGCACCTGATCCAGCCAGCTTTTCAACAGCTTCGGCTCATGTGGGGCTGCATGAACCCCCGCCGTGATCTCGTGGTTCAGCACCGATTCAACCGCAAAGGACACGGGCATCGACACCAGCCGCGCCATCGCCGAGCCGCGCGCATCGCCCCAAGCATCCATCGCCCAGGTCTCGTGGAACACCACACGCCCGTCGCGCTCGGCCTTCAGGCTGACAAACAGCACCACCCGGTCAGGCTCGCCCGGCGCATAGGCGTTTTCCTTCAGGAACTCTGCCGCCATCTCGGCCAAGCGCGCATCGCCTGCCGGGCCTTCCAGCGTTTCAATCTCGCGGAACACCGGCGCCCAAGCCTCGGCCCAGCCGCCCAGACGGATGGTGCCGCGCACGAAATCCTTGACCTTCCACGCCGGATCAAAGCGGTATTCTTCGATAAAGGGATAGCTGTCGCGGTTTGGATAGACCTCAAAGCTTTCCGCTTGCGGCAGCGGTGCTTCATAGCTGGTGATCGCATCCCAAGGCCGCGCCACCCGCAGTTCGGCGAAATTCTTCACCGAGCGCGACGGCGAGCGCAGCGCTTTCAGCACCCCCACCGGCGCCCAAGAGAATTTATAGCGGAACGGGTTCGGAATCTTTGGGATACCGCCGCAATAGCTGACAAAGCTCAGGGTGTTTTCCGCGTCATAGGCCTTGGAGGCGCGATAGCGCGCCACCAGATCATGCGCCATCAGATGGTCAATGCCCGGATCCAGCCCCACCTCGTTGATCGAGACCAGCCCCGCGTCACGAAACGCCTGATCCAAGGCTTTCATCTCGGGGGCGATATAGGACGACGACACAAAATGCGCGCCCTTGGCCAAGCAGGCGGTGGCAATCGGCACATGGTGATCGGCCGTCAGCATCGAAATCGCCACATCTCCAGGCTGCAGGGCCGCAGTCAGATCGGCCAGCGCATAGGGGCGAATGTCTTGGGTCAGATCGCCCACCGCCTCGCGCGCCTTTTCAACGGTGCGGTTCCAGACCACAACCTTATGACCGGCCTCGATCAACCGCCGCAAACCCGGAGCCGAAGACAGCCCTGTGCCACACCAATGAATTGTCATCTTGCTCTCCCTTACAGATCGGCGCTGTGGCGGGTAAATTCCGCCATAGCCCGCCCCCAGACACCTGTTTCCAACGCGCCCAAAGTCGCCAGCGAGGGCAACAGTTGCGCGGCATAATCCATGCTGCTTTCGACCGGCAGCAAGGACGGCAAATTATCAATCGCAGTCACATCCAGCGGCGGCGCATCCGCCACCCGCAACGCTGGCGCATCCCATTCCGTTACCCGGTCATAGACCTTGATCGGCGAGAAATCCGAGGTCGGATCGCAAGCGATATCGCCAATCACCGTCAGCGCGCGCGCGTCAGTCTTGGCGCTTGCAGGCACAAACACCGGGCAACCGGGCCGCGCCAGAATGCAGTTCAGGAAAATCTCGTGCTGCAAAATCTGCGGAAACGGGCCACCGCTTGCGGTCTCGGCGATGTCCCATTTCGTCACCGCAACCCCCAAGGCTTCGCAAAGGTCCGAAGCCCCGGTGCCAACCCGCCCCAGCGCCCCGATCACAATTGCGCGCGGCGGGGTCATGCCCGCCATCTCGGCAGCCAAATCGGCCAAAAGCGCGGTCTTGCCCGGATATTTCGCCACAGGGCCGGCAATGCCGCCACGCTGTTGCGCGGCCCAGCATTTCAGGCTGATCGCCGCACCCGCATAGCCCGCCCAATAGCCAAAGGCCGCAACCCGACGCCCGTCTTCATTGACCAGATATTCCAGATCATACAGGCTGCCCCCCCCCGCCTTGAACCGCTGCAACAGCAGGCGCCCCGCGGGCTGGCCCTTATAGGCATGGCCAAACATGATATGACGATGGGTCAGCGGCGTGCCGTCTTCGGGCAGCTCTTTCAAGCCAAAGATGATCGCATCGGCGGGGGCCTCTGGCCAGAGGTTTTCCGCCGCAATCTCGCAGCCCGCCGCGATATAGCCGTCAATGCCAATCGCGCGCACCGAGCTGTGTTCAACCGTCACCCGAATGCCCGCCTTGATCAGCGCCGCCGCACCCTCGGGGGTCAGGCCAACGCGTTCTTCGTTCGGGCGCTGTTCAGCGCGCACCCAGAGGTGAGTCATCGACGAAATCCTTCTGTGCTATAGCCGCGCCGCATCGCACGGCGGTGCCACCGTTCGGCAGCAAGGCAGGCGTCGCGCAGGTTGGAAAACCAGACCAACAAATGCCGCCCCTGCCGCCCCTTTGGCCCCCATTCGCGCATGACCGAATATTCGCCAAACAAATTGTAGGCAACTTCGACGCGGTAATAGCGATCCCGCTGGCGGCTGGTTTGGGTCAAAAACAGGGTGAACAAGCAGCGGCTCCTGTGATCGTTCAGCCACAGACCTAACAGAATTGGCTGCAAGCAAAAGGGGGGAAAGCGGGGCTAACCTAAAGATCAAACGTCGCAAAGACCGGCACATGATCGCTGGGTTGGGTCCAGCCTCGGGTCTCGCGCAGAATGTGGCTGCCATGCGCTGCGGCCGCAATATCGCGGCTGGCCCAGATGTGATCCAAGCGGCGGCCCTTGTCTGCGGTGTCCCAATCGGCGGCGCGATAGCTCCACCAGCTGTAAAGCTTGCCTTGCGGCAGGTCGTTGCGGGTCACATCCGCCCAATCGCCTGCCTCCATCACCTGATTGAAATGCTCGACCTCGATCGGGGTGTGGCTGACGATCTTCAGCAGTTTCTTGTGATCCCAAACGTCATCTTCGCGCGGGGCGATGTTCAGATCGCCGACCAAAATCGCGCGCTCTGGCTTTTCAGAGCGAAAATAATCCCGCATGTCGGTCAGGAAATCCAGCTTTTGGCCGAATTTTTCATTCTGCGCACGGTCGGGAATATCGCCGCCCGCCGGCACATAGCAGTTGTGGATCGTCACGCCGTTTTCCAGCCGTGCCGCCACATGGCGCGCATGGCCCATTGTGGCGAAATCCTTCTCGCCCGCATCGGTGATCGGACGCTTCGACAAAATCGCCACGCCGTTATAGCCTTTTTGCCCACGCGCCACGATGTGATGGTATCCAAGCGCCTGAAATTGCTCGAGCGGGATTTTATCGACCGGGCTTTTGCATTCTTGCAAGCACAGGATATCGGGCTGCTGTTCGGCCATCAGCCGCGCCACCAAATCTTCGCGCAGACGTACGGAATTGATGTTCCAAGTGGCAAGGGTAAAACTCATAGCGCGCTCCAGCTGGTGTTGGCCAAGCCTAAGCCCTGCGGCGGCGGTTCTCAAGCCGCAAGCGGCCAAGGTTTTGGGGGGAAGGGGATCAACCGGCTTTGGGCAAAAAAATCCCGGCCAAAATGGCCGGGGAGGTCCAACAGGGAGATAATGATCAAAGGTAGCACAGTTTTAAGCCATTGCGCGGGTTCTGGAAACAATCTGCGGGGTTATGGCACTTTCGCCACGCCCCAATGGAGCGGCAGAGCGCAGATAAAAAAGGCCGGGCGCAAAGCCCGGCCAGTCCAACAGGGAGGAAAGCTGTGCCATAACCCCGACACAGCAAGGGGAACAAAGATCGTCTTTCGCACCACAAATAGGTTTTACCTATCCATTTGGATAATAATAAGACCAAAGGGTGACAAAACCGTTAACTTAAGCCACCAGTTTGTAGCCGCCGTTTTCGGTGACCAGCAGCCGCGCATTGGCGGGATCGGTCTCGATTTTCTGCCGCAAACGGTAGATATGGGTTTCCAACGTATGGGTCGTCACGCCAGCATTATAGCCCCAAACCTCGTGCAGCAGCACATCGCGGGCCACCACGCCTTGTTGCGCGCGATATAGGAATTTCAAGATGTTGGTTTCCTTTTCGGTCAACCGCACCTTTTTATCCTTGGCATCGACAAGCAACTTTTGCGCAGGCTTAAAGGTGTATTGCCCCATCTGGAACACTGCATCTTCGGATTGCTCATGCGTGCGCAACTGCGCGCGAATGCGGGCCAGCAGCACCGGAAACTTGAACGGCTTGGTGACATAATCATTGGCGCCCGAATCAAGGCCCAAGATGGTGTCGCTGTCGGTGTCATGGCCCGTTAGCATCATGATCGGGCATTTGACGCCAGTTTTGCGCATCCGGCGGCACAATTCGCGGCCATCGGTGTCAGGCAGACCGACATCCAGGATTACCAGATCATAGAGACCGGCCTTGGCCTTCTCCATGCCCTCGGCACCGGTGGCGGCCTCGAAGACGTCGAAATCTTCGGTCATCACCAATTGCTCGCTCAGCGCCTCGCGCAGATCGTCGTCGTCATCAACCAGCAGAATCTTCCGTAGCGTTGCCATCTTGGCCTCCATCTCACGGGGAATACCTTTGGGCGGGCTCGCCCTGTGGGTTACAGATGCGCTCTGATCCGTGACACAACAAGATATGCTTCAATTTGCTCACGCGGTCGTGTCGACAGATAGGCAATTGTTTCACTTTCGTATGATTTGACCTATCTACGCCCCAAGACGCCCCCCCCAAACCCCGACCGAAGGAGCAATAATGAGCCGCCTAGATCTTTTTGTCAGCCCCACAGGAGCGCAGTTCATGAACCGCCGCTTTGCCTGCACCATTGGGCGCGGCGGCATGACGGATGCCAAACGGGAGGGCGACGGGGCAACCCCACGCGGGGTGCATAAGATTGTCGGCATGCTCTATCGCGCGGACCGGATTGCGGCGAGCGCCCTGCCCGATTGGGCCTTGCCAATCCGAATGGGCGATCTGTGGTCAGATGACAGCAATGATCCCGATTACAACACCATGGTCTCCGCGCCGCACCCTTACAGTCACGAATCGCTGCGCCGCGCCGATCCGCTGTATGATTTGATCCTGATCACCGATTGGAACTGGCCCTATGCCACCGCCGGGCGCGGGTCGGCGATCTTTTTGCACCGCTGGCGCAAACCCTGTCACCCCACCGCCGGATGCGTGGGCTTTGCCCCCGCCGATCTGTTGTGGATCGCCAATCGGCTGCAACCGCAATCGCGGCTGATCACCCGCGGCTAGGCATAGCTGCGCGCGCCGAAAATCGCAGACCCCACCCGCACATGCGTGGCCCCTGCGGCGATGGCAGCCTCGAAATCGCCGCTCATCCCCATCGAGAGGCCCTTTAGCCCGTTGCGCGCCGCCATCTCTGCCAGCATCGCGAAATGCGGGGTGGCGTCTTGATCCTCGGGCGGAATGCACATCAGCCCCGACAGCGGCAGATCCATCGCGCGGGCGGTGGCGATAAATCCGTCCAGATCGTCCGGCAAGACGCCGGCCTTTTGCGGCTCGGCACCGGTGTTGACCTGCACGAAAAGCTCTGGGCAAGCGCCGCGCGCCTGTGCCAGTTTTGCCAGCTTATCGGCCAGCGAGGGGCGGTCCAACGTGTGGATGGCGTCAAACAGCTCGACCGCGACCTTGGCCTTATTGGTCTGCAAAGGCCCGATCATATGCACCGAAACGCTTGGAAATTCAGCGCGAAAGCCCGGCCATTTTCCTTGCGCTTCCTGCACATAATTCTCGCCAAAGACCAAATGTCCTGCGGCCAAAACCTCGCGGACCCGCGCATTGGGCTGCACTTTACTGACAGCGATCAGCTGCACCGACCCTGCCAGACGGCCGGCTTTGGCTTCGGCGTCGCGAATACGTTGGGTGATAAGGTGCAAAGACATGTGGGCTCCTGTTTTGGCCATCTGCCCATATTTTGCCTTGAAAGGAAAGTCGGGCGATGGTTGATGTCTGCACCCGCGCGGCCTAATCTAGAACAAACGTCATCCAGAGGCCGATATGAGCGTCAACATCGACAAAGTGCTGCGCAACGCCAAGACCGAGATCCGAGCGGGTCGTGCGGCGCAGGTGCGCGGCGAGGTCTTGATGGCGCTGGAAAAATTTCCTGCCAATGCGCGGCTTTTGACGGCACTGACCGAGGTGCAGCAGGCCGCAACCGGCCTGCCCGCCCGCCCCTTTGGCCCGCATCATGTGCAGCATTTCCTTGCGGTGCGCGACCGTATCGGGCTTGACGCCGCCATCGAAGAAATGGCCGCAGCGGTGCGGCTGAACCCACAGCATCCTTGGCCCAACAGCATTCTGGGCGGTGCCTTGATGGAGGCCGGCCTGCTGCCCGCCGCGATCAAATACCTTGGCATCGCGCTGAAACTGGACCCGCGCTTCCTCGAGGCAGGCATGAACCTTGCCGCCGCGCAGCAGCAAGCCGGACAATTGCCGCAGGCCCTGATCAGCCTTGAGCATGTGCTAAAGCAAGACCCGAATTTCGCCTTGGCGCAATTAAAGCGCGCGCAAGTTCTGGCGCTGTCGCAGCGCGACGCCGAGGCGATTGCGGCCTTTCAAGCCTATAGCGCCTCACATCCAGACGATCTGGAAGCCAAGATCGGCCTTGCCTCTTGTCTGACCACAACCGGCGCTCTGAGCGAGGCGAAAACGCTGTTGCAAAGCGTGCTGCTCGCCGACCCAAACAACGCTGCCGCCTTTGGCAATATGGGAAATCTGGCCTTGTCAGAAGGCGATCTACCCAAGGCGCAAGAGCTGTTTGAACGGGCTCTGACGATCAATCCCCGATCGGCCATCGCGTTTTTCAATCTGGGCCGCGCGCGTGATTTTACCGCAGAAGATCCACTGATCGCGCAGATGCAAGCAATGACCGCTGACAGTGGCCTGCCATTTGAAGACCGCGTGCCGCTGCACTTTGGCCTTGCAAAGGCCTATGAAGATATCGGCGAGGCGGACGCCAGCTTTGCGCATCTGCAACAGGCCAATGCCCTGCGCGCGTCACAGTCACCTTATAGCCTCGCCACCGACCGCGCCTTGTTTGCCGACTATGTGCAACGGTTCTCGCCTGCCGCGCCGGCCCTGACGCCGCCACCCGCCGCGCGCACCCCGATCTTTGTGCTGGGGATGATGCGCTCGGGCACCAGTTTGACCGAACAGATCCTGTCGGCGCATCCGCTGGTGCATGGCGCGGGCGAGTTAGAGGTGCTGCCACGTTTGGTGATGGCCGAGACCGCGCAGACCTCCGGCAGCTTTGACACCCAGACCCTAGAGCGGATTCGCAGCGCCTATCTGGCAGCCATTGATCAAGGCGCGGGCGATGCGCGCTATGTGGTCGATAAGTTGCCCGCGAACTTTCGGCTGATCGGCCTGATCCGCAAAGCCCTGCCCGAAGCGCGGATTTTGCACATGCGCCGCGATCCGGTGGCGGTGTGCTGGTCGATCTATAAGACCTTTTTCACCAATCTGGGCATCGGCTATGACAACTCTTTGTCCGATACCATCGGCTATTACGATCTGTATACCCAGATGATGCAGCAATGGCGCGCGGCCTATCCTGACGGCTTTATGGATGTCGATTACGACTCGCTGACCCGCAATCCAGAGCCCGCCATCCGGCAGATGCTGGACTATTGCGGCCTGCCCTTTGACGCTGCCTGCCTCTCTCCTCAAGACAACCAACGCGCGGTGCGAACAGCCTCGGTGCGGCAGGTGCGTTCGGGGATTTATCAAGGCAGCAGCGGCAAATGGCGTAAGTTCGAGCCGCATTTGGCCGAACTGATCGCGCATTTCGCCTAAGGCCTATTGCAGGCTTGGGCGCGGCCGTTTGCGAAACCGCAAAACACCTGTTCCGCCGCGCCAAGCGCCAGTTGGCCTTATCCGGCGGACTCTGTCGATCCGGCACCAGAGAAGGCGCGCTTGGCCTATAAGCAGGCGCAGATCATGTCTTTGGGCATTGATGGCTTTGATCGCGAACAGATGCCGCAAACGCATATCGTGCGGACTGCGGTAGAAGATCTGGCGAAAGGCGGTCGCTTGAAATCGTGGATGCCTTTGGACAAAGGATGCAGTTGCACCCAAGCAAACGGCACCGGCCTATCGGTCCGCTCTGTCAAAGACCTCTGACGCGGGCCTAAGTGGCGGGCACAAAGCGATAGGTGTCGCCCGACCGCTCGGCGCGGCCAAGGCCGCCATTGGGCAGATGATAGCCAAGCAAAAGCATCTGCTCAGAGGCCAGTTGATCCAGCAAACCCAGCCGTGTCTGGGCCGCCAAAGCGGCATCCTGATCAGAGTTCGAAGCCCAAGCCGGACGCTCAAAAGCAACATGGTGATTGCCCAAGGCATCCCCGACCACCAGCATCGACTCTGACCCATCGCGCAGCTCGAAGGACATGTGACTTGGGGTATGGCCAATGGTCGCCCGCGCCGCGACACCGGGCAAGATTTCCTCGCCGTCGTTAAAAAAGCGCAGCTGATCGGCAATGGCATTCAGCCGACGCGCAGCGCCCACGGCAAAGGTCGTACGCTCGGCCCCAATGCTGCTAAGGGTATTCTCATCGGTCCAATAGTCGAATTCGCCCTGCGCAAAATGATGCGTTGCCTTGGCAAAAACCGGTTCGTCAAATTCGTCAAGCAGCCCCCAGAGATGATCGGGGTGGCCATGGGTAAAGACAACATCGGTAATGTCTTCAGCCGTGAGCCCCAGTGCCTCGAGCGCCAAACCAAGCTTGCCCGCCGTTGGCTGAAAATCAGGCCCAGCCCCCACATCAAACAACACATTCCGCCCCCCAGAGCGCAGCAGCGTCACGTTGCACGACGGCTCGAGCGTCTCTGTCGAGAGATTATATTTGGCAAGAAGTGTCGCAACCTCATCCGCCGGCATCCCACCCAGAATAAACGCCCCCGGCAGCATCAAATTGCCATCCGACAAAGACGAAATCTCCATCGCACCCAACGTGACCTGCGTGCTGGCCCAAAGCATCTTTGGCACAACACTGGCTGCCAAGGCAGAGGTAAGAAGATTGCGTCGGGTGATGCGCATGCTGTTTCCTTTTAGGCCAAAATTCCGAGGTGACGCGAGAACCTGGCAAGCCAATGTCGTCAAATCAGGTGCGACCATAGCAAGCCGCTCGCGCTTTGCCCAGAACCTCGTCAAGACGGTTTGTTGCAGGGATTTCAGATTTTTCCGCCCCCGTAGTGTCAACCCCAGCGCGAGACAGGATACCAACCACCCCGCCGAATTTAAACAATTCAGTTTACAGATAACATCTTTGCGTGCAGACTGATCCTCAGGGTTGTATTAAAATTTTATTCAAATCTACTTTATTGCAAGAGGTGCAAGGCCGCGAAAAATACGGGGCTTTTCCTCTGAAAGCATGTGTATTTGAGAGTGACATTCTATGGCGAAAAAGACATCCGCGCGCAACAGCCGACGCAACTGAAAACCCAAAATCAGGCCCTGGCGACACCAGCCGACCGAAGGTTTCACCAGAGGTTCAGTTGGTCTGGGCCAGGGTCATCTCGCGGGCAGCATCAGACAGCGATTTCGCGGCCGTCTTGCGCGATAACCTTGCCGAAGCCTTTGCAGTATTCGGGGTCTCTGGCCTTGGGGATATCGACCCAGAACAAGATTTGATACCAAGCTATTCTGCCGCGCTTGAAATGATTGGAGCCGCGGCACATCCACCCGCCGCAGCAAGCGGTTTGATGCCAGGTCAGGCAAAGCCAAATCCCGTCGGCGACGATATCACCACAGCTTCAAGCGGATGCGCCTGCGCGGCAACGGCCCAAGGCTCGGTTGCCAGCGGCTTTACGTCTGGCTGCTGGTGGATGCCCGTGCCTGAGCCGCAACAGCCTACCCCAGCCGAGCCTGATGCGTCGGCAGGAACGGCAGAGCAAAGCGTGGACACCACAGCGAGCGCCGGATCAATGGGGATGACGGCGGCTTACTCATTTGCAACGACACAATCATTGGCAACGAAAGGTATGAATATGCAAAGTTCAGGAACTTCTTCCACTCTTGGCGGCGATTGCGTCGGATCTTTCGGGAGTGCGGGCTCAATCGGATCAGTTGGCGGCACCGCTGGCAGCTTCGCCACAGCTGGAACCTATGGCTGCGCGGGCGCTCAGGCGCTTTGTGAATCCACCCCGATGACCCAAGCCTCTATCAAGCCAACCGTGGCTTCGATCCGGCAATGTGAATTGACACAGGCCTCGATCCGGCAATGCGACTTTACTGTGGCGTCAATCAAGCCTTGCAATTTCACCACGGCAACGCAACTGACCCAATCCTGCCTTTCAACTCCTGTCCCGACATTGGCCACGCAGGTCACCACTGGCAGCATGCTTACCAACCCGGGCCCGATCAGTTCGACCCGCCTTTCGGGCGGTGACTACACGGGGCAGATGTCAGGCGATTGCTGGGGATCAGCAGGCAGCTTTGGCAGCGCCGGCACCTTCGGCGGCTGCGCAGGCTCGGTCGGCACAGCAGGCACCTACGGAAGCGGGGGATCTAACGAACTTAAAATGAAAACACCTGATTTCTGCCTGACGCCGACAATGGGTTCCGTGATGACGCAGGGCACCCAAGCCACACTTCGTCAAAACCAAGTGCCGACGATGAATGCACCTGTTTCGGGCGATTGCGTGGGGTCCGTCGGATCGGCAGGTTCGATTGGATCGGTTGGCGGAACCGCGGGCACATTTGCCACCGCCGGCACCTATGGCTGTGCTGGGGGGCGCGTTCAGATGAAAGCGATGCCGCAACAACAGGCGATGCCCTGCCAGATGATGGCAACACAGGGATCGGCCATGATGGCGACATCCAGCGCTCAGATGCCCTCTTCTACCCGCCTGTCGGGCGCCACGCTGGGCAGCTTTGCAACCTATTGTGGCTGCGTCGGGGATGATGGTCAGAGCATGTCAGCCGATCCAGTGAGCGGCGATTGCTGGGGCTCTGCTGGGACTTTCGGCAGTGCGGGCACCTTCGGTGGCTGCGCGGGGTCGGTGGGGTCAGCTGGAACCTATGGCAGTGGCGGTTCAAGCGACTTGAAGGCCATGCAGATGCAGCGCCCGGGCATGGCAATTTCGGCAACGCGTATGATGCCTGCGCTCAACCTTGCACAACAGCGGATGCCGAACATGGGTTACAGCGGCTGCTACGGCTGGTGATCAACTTGGCAGGCGGCAGCCAGTAGGGGCCACCTGCCACTGCGCCACCCAAAAGGAGATCAGAGATGATCGCAAGGCCTGTTTTGCGGGAAGATTTTGCCGTGTATCATTTGCATGGCGAAGGCAACATCCTGTTGTCGGACACCGAAAGTTTTGCGCTTGAAGGTGGCGCCATCACGCCCGTGCTGTCGATGATCGATGGCAAGCGGACCCGGGCGGAAATTGTTGCCAGTTTGGCCGGTCAAGTTCCCGCCGAAGATGTCTCGCACACACTAGATTACCTTGCGCAAATGGGACATCTGCGCGAAGCGGATGCGCAGGCTGCTCCAGAAGAGGCACTGTTCTGGTCAAGCCTTGGCATCGACACCCGCAGCGCACGCGACCGCGCCGCGGCCTATCCGATCAGCGTGATTGGCTTGGGCAAGACCAATCCTGAAATTGCCGCAAGTTGGTTGGGCTCGATGGGCTTGCAGATCGCCCCACAAGGGACCGAAGGTGCCGTGGCGCTTGTCTTGGCCGATGATTATCTCGATCCGCAGCTAGAACCGCTCAACCGACACTTTCAGACAAAGCGGATGGCTTGGCTGTTGGTCAGAGCGGCTGGGCTAAAGCCCTTGGTAGGGCCGCTGTTTGTCCCCGGCACGACAGGGTGCTGGGAATGTCTTCGAACAAGGCTTGTAGAAAACCGCGAGGTCGAGCTGCTGCTCTCGCGCCGTTTGGGTGTGGCCGGCCCACCCGAACGCCCCGTGCCACGCCCGCAGGCTTTTGTCGCGCAAACGCTCAGTGTGGCGGCGGTACAATTGGCGCGGCTTGTTCAATCAGGACGCAACGTCGATTTGGAAGGCCGAATACAAGAGTTGGATCCCCTCGGCTTTGCGCGCCGCCAGCATCCGCTGGCACGACGCCCCCAATGCGCGTGCTGCGGCGACCCTGCGGTGGGCAGGATCGGCGGGGCGCCTACGGAATTTCGCGCGTTTAGCGGCGTGAAAGGTGTCGAGAACGGTGAACGCAGCGCCAGTGCCGCCCAAACGCTATCACGCTACAGCCATCTGATTGGTCCGATAACTGGCATCGTGAAAGAGTTGATCCCCAGCAAGTGGAATGGCCATACCCCGTTGCTGTCTTACAGCGCAGGAAATAATTTGGCGGTGGCACCGATGGCGCTTTCAGGATTGAAGCAGAATCTGCGCAGCTACTCTTCTGGCAAGGGACGTAGTGATCAACAGGCCCGCACATCGGCGCTTTGCGAGGCGCTGGAACGCTACAGCGGCAAATATCGAGGTGAGGAAATCACCCTGCGAGGAAGCCTGCGTCAATTTGGCGATGCAGGAATTCACCCCAATAAGCTGATGCTTTATTCCGAAAAACAATACCGCGAACGTGACACTTGGAACGCGCGCGGCAGCCAGTTTCAGGTTGTGCCCTATTGGCTGGAAGAGACCGAGATCACAGATTGGACTCCGGTCTGGTCACACAGTGAAAAGCGGATCAAATATCTGCCTGCCAGTCTGCTGTTTTACAGCTACCCCGCTCAGGGCCCAAGGTTCACCAGCTGGGCAGACAGCAACGGTTGTGCCGCGGGCGCCTCTTATGAAGACGCCGTGTTACAGGGTCTTTTTGAACTGGTCGAGCGTGATAGCGTCGCGATCTGGTGGTATAATCGCGTGCAGCGGCCCCGGGTTGATCTTACCGCTTTGGATGATCCATTCATCAGCAGCATGCAGGCTTGGTTCGCGCAGATGGGGCGCGAGTTTTGGGTGCTTGACCTTACAACAGATCTTGGGATCCCATCTTATGTGTGCCTAAACCGTCGCACTTATGGGCCGACCGAGGATATCGTGATGGGTTTTGGGGCCCATCTGGACGCACGCACTGGCATCTTGCGGGCCATCACCGAAATGAACCAGTTTATGCCAGCGGTTTTGGATGTGGGCAGCGATGGCGTGACGCATTACGCCTTTGACGACCCCGAATACCTGCATTGGTGGCGCACAGCCACGCTCGAAAACCAGCCCTATATACAACCGAAAAGCGATATTCTCTCTGACCCAAGCAAAGCCCAGCGGCGGCAGGGTGGTGCGATTTCCGATCTGTTGGACGAGGCTATTGCAGCCATCGAAAAGGCCGGACACGAGGTGCTGATACTCGATCAGACCCGTGCGGATGTTGGCTTGCCGGTTGTGAAGGTCATGGCACCCGGACTGCGCCACTTCTGGGCACGCTATGCGCCGGGGCGGCTGTTTGAGGTGCCGCTCACCATGGGCGATGTTACAGCGCCCCTGCCCGAAACCGCGCTTAATCCGATCGCGATGTTCCTGTGAGGAGGCCGAGATGTACCTAAGCCTCTGCCAGCCACCCGGACAGCATCGTGGTCCGCGGACCAAAACCGACCCACTCGGCGTTTTGGATGAGATGCTGGCCAACTTGGGGATGTTGGCGCCACATACGGCGGTTGCGCTTGCTGATCTGTTGCGAAGACCGGTTGCCCGCAGCCAAGTCGATGCTCTCTTGATTGCAGCGATGCAGGGGGGTGAGCCATTGGCAGCTGTTGTGGCAAGCCAAGTGATGGACCAACTGGGCGAATTGCGTATGCTGGCCTATGCCACCGCAGCAGACGAAACCGAATCCCTGTTTCGGCTGGCTCCTGTCGCCCCTGCACCTGCCTTAACCGCGACATCTGCTAAGGCCGGCGTGACCTACCGGCTGTCGCGCTTTGCACAGATTCGGATGGATGAGGCCGGCCATGTGCCCGGGCAACTGCCGCATAATGCGGGGTTGATCCTTGAAAGCCCGCTGTCACCATTTCGCTGCCATATCAACCCACTTAGCCGCAGCACAACTGCAATGCAGGCCTTGGCTCTGCTGGGGTCTGGAGCTGCGCTTGAAGACTTGCGCCGCGCAGACATCCCCGAAGCCGATTGTGAACCGCTGCTAAGCTTGCTTTCTGCGGCAGGGTTGATCAGACCGCTAGACGCGAGCGGTCTGAGTGATGAAGACCAAGATCCGACCCTGCGGCAATGGGATGTCCATGATCTGGCCTTCCATCTGCGGTCACGCTTGGGGCGGCACGATCAGCGCATTGGCGGCGATTTTCGGTTCAAGAATATCATCGACCCGGTTCCGGCGCTTCGCCCCGAGCCAAAGCATCTGGCCCGACTTCAGCTGGCAAGGCCGGACGAGATGGCGATGGCAGCCAATGATCCAACCCTGTCGCAGACCATTGAGGCGCGCGTTTCGGTCAGGCCTGGGGCACGCCGGCCGCTTAATTTGCAAGAGTTAGGTCTTTTTCTTTGGCGCACCGCAAGGATCACCCGCATCTTTGACGGTGGAATAGGTGAGTTTACCGCCCGCCCCTATCCATCCGGCGGGGGCAGCTATGAACAAGACGTCTGGATCACTGCACGCGAGGTTGTCGGCCTGATGCCGGGCTTCTACTTTTACGCTGCCGCCACGCATGAATTATTGCTGGTCAGGCCGTGGAATACCGATTGTGAAGCGTTAATCGCGCAGGCCGTGACCGCGATGGCCGAGACCACCATTCCCGATGCGGTTCTGACGCTGGGCGCAAGGTTTCAGCGTGTAAGCTGGAAATATTCCGGCATGGCCTATGCAACCCAGCTTAAGAACACGGGTGCGATTTACATGGCCTTCTACATGGCGGCCACGGCTATGGGCCTGTCACCTTGCGGGCTTGGTTTAGGGTCAATCGAGACGTTTCGTCGCCTTACGGGTTCGCGGATCGAGGTCGAAGGCTCCATCGGGGAATTCGCGCTGAGTGGCCCACCCATAGGAGCATAAGGAGATCGCCATGCCCAAGCCCGATTTTCAGGAATTCGACCTGTGGTCCTTGCGTGACTTTGACGTTTCAATGACCAGCGACGATCGGCGCGAAACGGCAATCCGCCTGCGCGAATTGCTTGGCGATTATTACGTTCATCTTCCCCAAAAAGTAGGGGCAATGGCCATCAACCCCAGTCGCGAGTTGGAACTTCTGGCCGATGACGCACCACTTTACTACAATAACTTGGCGTTTCTAAATCGTCTGAACGCCGTTATCACAAAACTGCGCGATCGTCACACAGCGCTGCGGATGCCCGAGCCCCTGAACCGCATGATTGCCTTTCTGCCAGTTGTACTGGAAAGCTGTTATGAAGCGGGCCGCAGATTGCTTATTGTCAGCCGCATCGCTGGCGAAATCCCCGATGATCAGCTGCAAGTCGGCGTCGAGGTCACGCATTGGAACGGCACTCCAGTGGCCCAGCTGATCAATGACTTGTCTTGGAGCACGCCCGGATCAAACCCCTATGCACGCATTGCTTTGGCCCAGCGCAGCCTGACATTGCGCGCCTTAGGCTATATGCAAATGCCACCAGAGGATTGGGTGACGCTCAGCTACATCTCTTTGAAAGGCGAGCGTCGGCATGTCAGTTTGAACTGGCGGGTCGCAATCGCACCAGAGGGAGGCTCGACACCTGGAGCTGTGATGTCGGGAACAGCGATGGCCGCCCCCCTTGCCGCCATGTTAGGTCTGGATGAAGGCACCGCGATCGTCAACAGCGGGCTAAAGACACTGTTCTCTAAACCACGCCGCGCCAGTGTCATTCGAAAAAGTGGCCAGCGTCATGGTGCTTTATTGTCCGAGCCCTTGTCTGGTTCAGCAGGTCTTGAAAATCTGCTATCGGCCTCGACCCTGACCTTGGATGATGGGCGCAACTATGGCTATTTGCGCCTGTTTTCGTTTTCGGTTCAAGACGTGCGCCGCTTTGCCGAAGACATGGCCGCCTTGCTGCGACAGATGCCGCCAGCGGGCCTAATTATAGATGTACGCGGCAATCCGGGCGGGACCATCCCCGCAGGCGAAGCTTTGCTGCATCTGATAACCGATCGCGCGATCGAGCCAACGCGCAATGTCTTTCGCGCAAGCCGCCCACTTCGCGCCATGGCAGGTACAATTCCGTTTTTTCAGCGCTGGCAACGCTCGCTCGATCTTGTCTACGAAACAGGGCAGGATTTCTCGCAGGGCTTTGAGCTTTCAGATCCGGCAGACTATGCGGGGCTTGAACACAGCTATCGTGGGCCAGTGGTGGTGATCATTGACGCACTCAGCTACTCAACGACAGATTATTTTGTTGCTGGGTTTGAAGACAATCGTCTGGGGAATATTTTGGGGCTCGATCCGACCACAGGCGCGGGTGGCGCCAATGTCTGGAGCCTGTCGCAAATATCGGGATTTGCAGCAGAGGCAGGCTTACCCGAAATCCCGCTTTTGCCAGTTGGCATGGATTGCCGTGTTGCTGTGCGCCGCGCATTGAGGGCAGGGCCGAACCGTGGTCTGCCGCTTGAGGGGCTGGGCGCGATGGCAGATCAGCGCTACTTTCCAACACGACGCGACATCTTGGGCATGAACGAAGACATGCTGATGGCCGCCGTCAACCTACTCCAGCGCCCAGCGTCTGTTTAAGGCCGCCTTGCTTAGGGCAAACGTGTGGATCCCAAGGCCAACAGCTGCGCCCAGAGGGCAGCTTCTGCGGTGCTGGCCTTGCCCTGAATGCGCACCGCGCGCACTTGCAATTCGCAACTGGGCAAGAGCTTGGACAGATCGAAAAGCCGCCCGGTCTGTAACCTGTCTTGCGCCAGCGATTTTGGCACCCATGCCACCCCCACCCCCACGGCTGCCATTTCCAGTGCTGCAAGCGTTAACGCGGTTTCTGCTTTGGCCGAGGCCAGCGTCACCGGTTCCAGCAGTGGAAGGATTTTGCGCGCCATCACTTCGCCCAGAAACACATCGGCGGGATAGGCGATATACAGCAGCTCTGACGGCGGGGCCAAGGCAAAGCGCTGGGTCAGATCCTCGGCAAAAACTGGGATCAGCTGATCAGAGCCAAACTCGATGGTTTCGATAAAATCGCCCGAAAGCTCGTTGGCCTCATCCAGCAGCCGGTACAAAATCGCAATATCGGCCTGCCGCGACAGCAACAGCGTCAGGCATTCATCGCGATTGGCCGAGCGCAGCCGCACATGCACATCGCCATCCTGCTTGCTCATATTCTGAATGATCTGCGGCGTGAGTGAGGTTGTCAGCGAATGCTGGCTGGCGATCACAATGCGATTGCTGGCAATGCGGTCGCCGCGCCGCAGATCGACAATCAATTGCCGCAACGCCGCGGCGATATGCTCGATCTGCCCGCTTTGCGCCAAGGTGGTGGGGCGCAGTTGCACTGGCTTATGGCTCCGATCAAACAGCTCGACGCCGATAAACTCCTCGATATGGTGCACGCGGCGTGAGAACGCCGATTGCGTCAGCCGCCTGCGTTCCGCCGCACCGCTGAAAGAGCCGGTTTCGGCAATCGCAAGAATATCTTCCAGCCATTCCAACCGCATCGCATCCCCCGTTAACTTGCATTTTATGCAATATGGTTCAACTATTTCGCATTTGTAAACAAGTCGATGTGGATCAATAGTTGCGGGATGCAAGTTATCAGAAGGACGTCGCCAATGCATCTCGCTCGTTTCCCTCGTGTTTTCTTGGCGCATCTGCCGACGCCCTTGGAAAAGCTGGACCGGCTGTCAAAAGAGTTGGGCGGGCCGGAAATCTGGATCAAGCGCGACGATTGCACCGGGCTTTCGACAGGCGGCAACAAGACCCGCAAGCTGGAGTTTCTGATGGCCGAAGCGCAGGCGATGGGCGCGGATACGGTGATGACCCAAGGGGCTACTCAATCCAACCACGCGCGCCAAACCGCGGCTTTTGCAGCAAAACTCGGCATGGGCTGCCATATTCTGTTGGAAGACCGCACCGGATCAAACGACGCCAATTACAACGGCAACGGCAATGTGCTGCTGGATCATCTGCATGGCGCGACCACCTCGAAACGTGCTGGCGGGGCTGATATGGCCGCCGAGATGGAGGCTGTCGCGGCCGATCTGCGCGCGCAGGGGCGCAAGGTTTACATCATTCCGGGCGGTGGGTCGAATGCCACCGGCGCGCTTGGCTATGTCAATTGCGCCTTCGAGCTGGTCTCGCAAGCCAATGATCGCGGCTTGGTGATTGACCACCTGGTCACCGCAACAGGCAGCGCGGGCACCCAAGCCGGCCTGATCACCGGTCTGAAAGCCATCAATGCGGGCATTCCGCTGCTGGGCATGGGCGTGCGGGCGCCCAAGGATAAGCAAGAGGAAAACGTGTTCAATCTGGCGCTGAAAACCGCCGAAAAGCTGGGCTGCCCTGATGTGGTGAAACGCGGCGATGTGATCGCCGACACCAGCTATGTCGGCGCAGGCTACGGCATTCCGCGCGCCGATACGCTGGAGGCCATTCGGATGTTTGCCGAGCTAGAGGCGATTTTGCTTGATCCGGTCTATTCCGGCAAGGCGGCGGCGGGCCTGATCGACTATTGCCGCAAGGGCCGGTTCAAAAAGGGCGAGCGGGTGGTGTTCTTGCACACCGGCGGCTCGGCGGCGCTGTTTGGCTATGACGCCGCTTTTGCCGAGCATAACGCCACACTTCGGGTCTGATCCGCCGATGCGCCACGCTCTGATCCGCGCCAAAACCCTTCAGCCGCCCCGCATTCGGGCGCGGCGGCTGGTTTTGGCGCGAGATTACAGCAAGACAGACGCACAGGCCCTGAACCGCCCGAAGATCGGGCAAGCGCAGCGGCAAAGGGCTGATTGTTTCAGCAGATGGCGCAGGCCGTGCCTGATTGGGGCGCGCCCGCTTGGCAGCACGGCGCTGATCGGCCAGCCTTGCGCCAAGGGTGGCGCCCTAAATCGGCAGCGGGGCAAGACATGAGACGGGTTGGCATTCTTGGTGGCATGGGGCCAGAGGCGACGGTTCTGATCCTGCAAAAGCTGCTGGCGGCGGTGCCTGCCCAAGATGACGCCGACCATATCCCTGTTATCGTTGATCAAAACCCACAAGTCCCCTCGCGCATTCGGCATCTTTTGGAAGGCAGCGGGCCAGACCCCGCCCCCGTGCTGGCCGAAATGGCGCGGCGTTTGGTGGCCGGCGGGGCCGAGGCTTTGGCGATGCCTTGCAACACCGCACATCATTATGCCCCCGCCATTCGCGCCGCCGTCACCGTGCCTTTTCTGGATATGATCGCGCTTTCGGTGCGCCATGCCCGCGCATTGGTGCCGCAGGGGCAAAGCGCGATCGGCATCCTTGCCTCGCCTGCGGTGCAAAAGGTGGGGCTGTTTGATGCAGCGCTTGCCAAAGCAGGGCTGACCGCGTTTTATCCAAGCACGCCCGAGGCAATGCTGGCAGCCATTCGCCAGATCAAGGCGCAGGGGCCAAGCGCGGCAGCGCGGCAAGCCCTGCGCGATGCCTCGCAAGAGCTGCGCGCGCGCGGCGCCTTGGTGCAGATGATCGCCTGCACCGAATTTTCGCTGATCGCTGAGGCGGTTGCGACAGATATTGTGGCATTTGACACGCTGGATCTGCTTGTCACTGCTATCGTGAAATTCGCGCAGACCAATGGCGCGGAGGAAGAACAGGCAGCATCGTGATTGCCTGACGTAAAACCCACAACGACAAGGAGAGACCCAAAATGAACCTTAGCATTAAAAGATTTCTGATCGGCGTCGCGGCCTCGAGCCTTCTTGCGACCTCGGCCTTGGCTGATAAAATCATCATCGGCCACTTCGGCAACCCTACACCGATGCAGCTGCTTGCAGCTTCGGATGCGCTGAAAAATGACACCGGCTGGGATATCGAGTGGCGCAAGTTTGACTCGGGCACCGATGTGATCGCGGCAATGGCCTCGGGCGATGTGGTCTTGTCAGAGCTGGGGTCTTCGCCGCTGGCGATTGCCGCCAGCCAAGGCGTTGATCTACAGCTGATCGCCTTTTCCGACATCATCGGCAAAGCGGAATCGCTGATCGCTCATAACGACAGCGGCATTGCCAGCGTCGCCGATCTGAAGGGCAAGCGCATCGCGGTGCCAATCGGGTCGACCGCGCATTTCTCGCTGATGGGGGCCTTGCAGCACGAAGGCATTGCGGTGGGCGATGTCACCATCATTGGCATGAAGCCCGACCAGATCGCGGCCTCGTGGGAACAAGGCGTGATCGACGCGGCCTGGATCTGGCAGCCGGTGCAATCGGAACTGCTGAAATCGGGCACGCTGATCCTTGGCGCGGATCAGGTTGCGGAATGGGGTTTTCCAACCTTTGACGGCTGGGTGGTGAACCGCGAATTCGGCCAAGCGCATAAGGCCGAAGTGGTGGCTTTCCTGAAGGAAATCGACAAGGCAAACGCCTCTTACCTTAGCAACCCAGCGGCTTGGACTGCCGATTCTGCCGAGGTGAAAACCCTTGCCAGCGGCACCGGGGCGGATGCTGCACAAGTGCCTGGAATTCTGGAAGGTTTTGGCTTTTTGCCAATGGCTACCCAGATCACCGACACCTGGCTTGGCGGCGCTGCTAAAACCATCAAAGGCACGGCTGACTTCCTGAAAGAGGCAGGCCGGATCGACAGCGTTGGCGATGATTACGCAGGCTTTGTGAACCCAGAGTTTGCCGCAGAAGCTGCAAAATAAGCCCAGTCGGGCTGCCCAAGCGCCACCTGCTTGGGCAGCCCCCCTTCCCGCCTGAGAGGACTTATGGGACTGACAATCGACCAAGTATCAGTGGTATATCCCGCCGCCGACCGCCGCCCGCCTGTCGAAGCGCTCAGCAAGATCGACCTGACCATCGACAGGGGCGAATTTGTGGTGGCGCTGGGGGCTTCTGGCTGTGGCAAGTCAACGCTGTTGAACCTGATCGCGGGGTTTTTGTCGCCCTCGTCGGGGGATCTGTTGCTGGACGGGGTGCCGGTCTCTGGCCCCGGAGCGGACCGCGCGGTGGTGTTTCAAAAGCACGCGCTTTTGCCTTGGCTGAACGTTTTGGACAACGTCGCCTTTGGCTTGCAAATTCAAGGCATCTCGAAAGCCCAGCGCTACGAGATGGCGAATAAATTCGTAGGGCTTTTGGGGCTGGATGGCTTTCAAGCCTCGCCCGTCTACAAGCTTTCGGGCGGCATGCAGCAAAGGGTGGGCATTGCCCGCGCGCTGACCTGTGACCCAAAGGTTCTGCTGATGGACGAACCCTTGGGCGCGCTGGATGCGCTGACCCGCGAAAAGGCGCAGGAATTGATCCTGAACATCTGGCACGAGACGCAAAAATCGGTGTTCTTCATCACCCATAGCGTCGAAGAGGCGCTGTTCATGGGCACCAAACTGGTGGTGATGTCGCCGCGCCCTGGTCGCATCACCCATCTGTTTGACCTGCCGTTTTCGCGGCAATTCCTGGCCGGAGCCTCGGCGCGGCAGGTGAAAGCCTCGCCCGAATTTATCCGCCTGCGCGAAGAGATTCTGACCATCATCTTTGCCGATGAAGAGGCCGCAGCATGAGCAAACCATCCAAACCCACAGGGCTGATCGCCCGCCTGTCGCGCGCGCGCCCCACCAAACCCGGCGAGATCTACGGCGTGCCCGGCCAAGGCAACACGCTTTGGCTTTCGGCCTGCTCGGTTGCAACGTTCTTCTTTATCTGGTGGCTGGTCACCGCGATGGGCTGGGTCAAACCCTTGTTCGTGCCCTCGCCTCAGGCGGTTTTTGGCAAGTTCATTGCGATCTGGAACGATGGCTTTACCGGCACGCCGTTTTTAGAACACCTTGGCGTCTCGACGCTGCGGGTGTTTGGTGCGTTTTTACTGGCCTGCGTCATCGGCCTGCCGCTCGGGCTTGCCATGGGGATGAGCCCGCTGATGCGTGGCCTGTTTGATCCGCCGATCGAGTTTTACCGCCCGATCCCGCCGCTGGCCTATCTGCCGCTGATGATCATCTGGTTTGGCATTGGCGAGACCTCGAAAATCCTGCTGATCTTTCTGTCGGTCTTTGCGCCGGTGGTCTTGGGCGCGCGCTCGGGCGTGAAATCGGCAGCCATTGAACAGATCCACGCCGCCTATTCCTTTGGCGCCTCGCGTTGGCAGGTGATGCGCTATGTCATCATGCCCTCGGCCCTGCCCGAGATCCTGACCGCGATGCGTATCGGCATCGGCTTTGGCTGGACCACCCTTGTCGCCGCCGAGATGGTCGCGGCCACCAAAGGCCTTGGCTATATGGTGCTTTCAGCCAGCCAGTTTTTGCAAACCCCTGTGGTGATCATGGGTATTTTCGTCATCGCCATCATCGCTTTTGCTTTTGATCTGTTGATGCGTTTTGTCGAGCGCAGGCTCGTGCCTTGGAAGGGCAGAATGTAATCCGAAAGACAAACCCATGATATATATGAAAAAAGCCACCCCACCCGCGCCTGCGGATCAGCAAGATGTGCGCGCGACTGTGGAAAGCATCTTGGCGCAAATCGCCAGTGGCGGCGAAGATGCGGCCCGGGCCTTCACTGCCGATTTGGATCATTGGAGCGGCGATATTGTCGTATCGCAAGCCACGCGCGCGGCTGCCGCCGCTTTGGTGCCCGATCAGCTGAAAGCTGATATCCGCTTTGCCCATGACAACATCCGCCGCTTTGCCGAAGCCCAGCGCGCCACCGTGACCGATTGCGCAGTGGAAATTCTGCCCGGATTGATGGCGGGGCAAAAGCAGATCCCGGTTTCGGCGGCCGGATGCTATGTGCCGGGCGGGCGCTATAGCCATGTTGCCAGCGCCATCATGACCATCACCACCGCCAAAGTCGCAGGCGTGCCGCATATTGCGGCCTGTTCGCCACCGCGCGCGGGTCAGGGTATTCCGCCCGCGATCCTTTACGCGATGGATCTTTGCGGCGCGGATGTGATTTTGAACATGGGCGGGGTGCAAGGCGTGGCTGCGATGGCGAACGGCCTGTTTGGCCTGCCCAAAGCCGATATCCTCGTCGGCCCCGGCAACCAATATGTCGCCGAAGCCAAGCGCATTCTCTACGGCCAAGTCGGCATCGACATGTTTGCGGGCCCAACCGACAGCATGGTGATTGCCGATGCAACTGCCGATGCCGCCATGGTCGCCGCCGATCTGGTTGGACAGGCCGAGCATGGCTATAACTCGCCGGTCTGGCTTGTCACCTCGGACCGCGGGCTTGCAAGCGCGGTGCTGGATCTGGTGCCGCGCCTGATCGCCACGCTGCCCGCGCTGAACCGTGACAGCGCGCAGGCGGCTTGGACCGAGCTTGCGGAAGTGATCCTCTGCGATGGCCCCGAAGAGATGGCGCAAGTCGCCGACCAAGTCGCCCCCGAACATTTGCATGTGCAGGCGGCCAATCTGGAGTGGTGGCTGAACCGGCTGCGCGCCTATGGGTCGCTGTTTTTGGGCGAAGAAACCACGGTGGCCTTTGGCGACAAAACCTCTGGCCCGAACCATGTGCTGCCCACCTCGGGGGCTGCGCGCTACACCGGCGGGCTTTCGGTGCATAAGTTCATGAAAACAGTGACATGGCAGCGCGCCACCCGCGCCGCCGCCCGCCCCTTGGCCGAAGCCACCGCGCGCATTTCGCGGCTGGAGGGAATGGAGGGCCACGCCCGCTCTGCCGATATTCGGCTGGCGAAGTTCTTTCCAGATGAGGTGTTTGATCTGCGCGCGCCGGCGATCTCGGGCTAGGGGGGCGTCAGTTGCTGGCATATCAACGCAAAGGCCAAGGCCCGACATTGGTTTTGGTGCATGGCTATCTGGCCGGCAGCGCGATTTGGGCGGCACAGATTGAGGCCTTCAGCCGCGATTATGATGTGATCTGCCCCGATCTTGCAGGCTTTGGCGCCAGCGCCGATCTGACCGCCCCCGACAGCATTCAGGGCCATGCGCAGCTGGTGTTGGATCTGCTTGATCACCTGCAAATCGACCAGTTTGATCTGCTGGGGCATTCGATGGGCGGGATGATTGTGCAGTCCATGGCCGTGATGGCGCCCGCGCGTCTGCGCAGTTTGATCCTTTACGGCACCGGCCCGCAGGGTGTTCTACCCGGCCGGTTCGAGACCATCGCGCAATCGCGTGCAAGGATCACCGAGCAAGGTCTGGCAACCACCGCCCGACGCATTGCCGCGACTTGGTTCTTAGAGGGCGAGAAAGCCGCAGGCTTTGCCCTTTGCGAAAGGCTTGGCCAACAGGCATGCCTGCAAGCAGCTTTGGCCAGCTTGACAGCTTGGGAAGGCTGGGATGGCCGCAGCAGCCTTGCCGATATCACTGCGCGGACGCTGGTTTTATGGGGCAGCCAAGATCGCTCTTATGATTGGTCGCAACCCGAAGCACTTTGGCGCGGCATAGCAGGCGCTGATCTCAGCGTCGTACCACAGTGCGCCCATAACGTGCATCTAGAAAAGCCGAAACTTTTCAACACCTTGCTGGCCGATTTTTTACGCGGCACATGATGGCTAGGCCCTAAGATCTGCCCCGCAGGCTTTGTGCGGTTTGCAATGCCCCGCTTGCCACTTTACCGCGGCTGAACCTTGCCAGCACGACAACCGCAGACAGGCGCGCCAGAGCCTCTGAAAAACCGACCTCTGCCGCGTGAATATGCAGTGTCCCCCTTGATCCGTGTCAAAATTCCGACGATCCTGCCTGCCTTATGCGGGCGATTGGTGGGCGGTGTATCCCAGAGGAGATGACGATGACGACCGAAGAATTGCGGGCAATCGCCAAACGAGAGATGCCGCAGATCAAAGTTGAAACTGTGGCGGGCAGCTATCGTTGGAACGTGATTGACAGCCTTCCCGGCAATCGACACATCGGCATCGAACTTGGCGTTGCGGGTGGCTCGTTTTCGGCGCGCATGATGCGTTCTGGCAAGTTCAAACGCTTTTACGGCGTCGATATTTACGGCGATGGACATACCGTTGTTGAATATAAAAAGGCCCTGCGCAGCGTCGGCCTGAACCGCAACTTTCACCTTTTGCGGATGACGTTCGATCAAGCGCTGGATCTATTTCCCGATCAGTTTTTCGATTTCATCTATGCAGACGGCTATGCCCACACCGGCGAAGAAGGCGGTCAAACCTTGCTGAATTGGTACGCTAAATTAAAGCCGGGTGGCGTGATGGCGGGGGACGACTACGATCCAGAGGCTTGGCCCTTGGTTGTTTGGGCCGTTCACAACTTGGCAGATCAGCTTGGCGTCGATCTGAAAATCACGGATTTAACGGTGGATGAGACTTACAACCGCTATCGCTCTTGGTATTTTACCAAGCCCGAAGGCCCAGAGGCCGAACTGCGGCCAAGCCCTTTGCTTGTCCAGTTTGGAAACCAAGAAAAAGCTGCACGCGCAGAAAAGAACAAGGAAAAAATCGCGGCCAAGCGCGCGCGACATGGATCGTCTTGAATGAGCCGCTTAGGGGTCTTAAGGCCCTCTCGTTGCCAGAGATTAATGCGCCCATCCCCCTTCAAATCAATCTTTTCTGGAAAAGCCCTTATACCTTCAGATGCTTCGCTGCTTGATGGTCCGGTATGCTCGGAGTTCTGTGTGAAATTTGTAAAGGATTTGCACACAGGCAAAACGGCGAAAAAACTGCGCTTTCTGGAAAACGTTTATCTTTAAGTTATTGATTTTATTTATTAATTTTGGTGACTCCGGCGGGATTCGAACCTGCAACCTGTCCCTTAGGAGGGGACTGCTCTATCCAGTTGAGCCACGGAGCCACTCTGCTCTATTTGCGGAAAAAACCGCAAAGATGCAACAGGCTGTTGAGGTGATTTTGGAAAGGTAAGGGGGAGTGAATTTTTGGCCCACCACTCCCCCTAAGGTCCGTCGCGTCTGGGTTGAGAGCTTGCAGGACGCGCAGGATATCGTCGGCCTTAAGACCGTTACCGCTAACATAGCTGATATTGTAGGCTTGGACAAGCGCTCTTTTAGCGGTAACACTAGCGCACGCCAGAACAGATAGGCCCAGACAACGTGAGCATCCCACCGATTTCCGATCCCCGCCGCACCTTGACCCTTCGCGATGTCTCCGAGGCCTCGGGGGTCAGCGAAATGACTGTCAGCCGCGTGCTGCGCAACCGCGGCGATGTCTCGGAAAGCACCCGCGAACGTGTGTTGGAAGCGGCGCGGCGGCTGGGCTATGTGCCCAACAAAATCGCAGGAGCGCTGGCCAGTCAGCGGGTAAATCTTGTGGCGGTGATCATCCCCTCGATGTCGAATATGGTCTTTCCCGAGGTGATGACCGGCATTTCGGACACGCTGGAAGATACTGGCCTGCAACCCGTTGTCGGCATTACCAATTACTCGCCAGACCGCGAAGAATCCGTGCTTTACGAGATGCTGTCCTGGCGGCCATCGGGCGTGATTATCGCGGGGCTGGAACATACCGAAGCCGCACGCGCGATGATGGCGCAGGCCGGCATTCCGATTGTCGAGATCATGGATATCGATGGCACGCCCGTAGATTCCGCCGTTGGCATTTCGCATCGCCGCGCGGGCCGCAAAATGGCCGAAGCGATTATCGCCGCGGGCTATCGCAACATCGCCTTCCTTGGCACGATGATGCCCTATGATCACCGCGCTCGCAAACGGCTGGAGGGCTTTGAAGAGGCTTTGGCAAAGGCCGGCCTGACGTTGGTCGATCGCGAGTTTTACTCGGGCGGCTCGGCTCTGCTGAAAGGGCGCGAGATGACCGAAGCGGTGCTAACCCGCAGCCCTCAGGTGGATTTTTTGTATTATTCCAATGATATGATTGGCGCTGGTGGACTTTTGTACTGCCTGCATAAGGGCATTGATGTGCCCGGCCAAATCGGTCTTGCGGGGTTCAACGGCGTCGAATTGCTGGATGGTTTGCCGCGCAAACTGGCCACGATGGATGCCTGTCGCCACGAAATAGGCCGCCGTGCCGCAGCCATCATTGCAGGCAAGGCACAAGGCGAGGTGATCGGCGGCGAGGTTGTCGAGCTGTCACCAACCTTGCAGCGCGGCGATACCATTCGCAACTAACTGCCTTTGACCAAACTCGTTTTCCCGTGGCGTTTTACCAGTAGATCGGATCTTTCATGAAAAAACCGAGCAGCAAAACCCGCTCTCGCATCGCCCCGCATGTGCAGAAATGGATCAGCGATCCCGCCAGCTTTGCACTGCCCGAAGGCGTGGAAACGCGTCAGGTCAGCCTCCCCGATCACGAGGTGATCTTTGCCTTTTCCAACCCCGAGGACCGTATCCAGCGCAAGCATCGCCGTGGCAAATATTACGAGCCAGACGAGCTTGAGGCGATCCGCGCCTATCTGAAACCAGGTGATGTGTTTTGCGATTTGGGCACCAATATTGGCAATCACACGCTGTTTGCCTTGCTGAGTCTGGGGGCATCGAAATCCATTGTCGTAGAGCCAAATGTCGCAGCCTACGCGCTTTTGGTGGCCAATCTTGTGCTAAACGGCCTGCTTGACCGCGTTGACACCCAGCATCTTGGGCTTGGGGTCGGGCGTAAGGCCTCGGGCGGCTTTGGCATGTCCGTGCCAGAAAAGAACCTTGGCGCAGGCACGCTTAAGGCCGGAACCGGCGATATCGAGATCAAGACCGGCGACGCACTGCTGGCAGATCAGCAGGTCGATTTTATCAAGATCGACGTCGAAGGCATGGAGATTGATGTCATTGAGGGCCTGCGCCAAACCATCGCCCGCTGCAAACCGCGGATCTTCGTTGAAATCGACCGAGAGAATAATAACGAATTTTGCGCGCTGATGGCCGAGCTTGGCTATGTTGAGGCGCTAGAGGTGCGCAAGCTCCGCTTTAACCGAAACGCGATTTTTGTGCCAGCATGACCGCGGCGGCGCCGCAAGACTGATCCAAAGACGGGCGCCCTGCGTAGAGTTTGCAGGTGTTTAAAGGAGATGTTCAATGGTCGTTTCGCGCCGCATGATGGTTATGTCCCTGCTGACTGCCCCCGCCGCTTTGGGGGTCTTGCCGGCTCTGGCCGCCAGCTCTGCCCCCGGCTTCAGCTTTGAGTCGATCGACGGCGGCAGCTATGACACCGCGCAATGGCGCGGCAAGCCGGTACTGGTGGTCAATACGGCCTCGATGTGCGGCTACACGCCGCAATATGCCGATTTGCAAGCGCTGTCCGATCTGCTGGGCGCGCGGGCGGTGGTGCTTGCGGTTCCGTCGAACGACTTCAACCAAGAGCTTGCCAGCGAGGCTGAGGTGAAGAACTTTTGCGCGCTGAACTATGATCTAACTTTGCCAATGACCACGATCACCCATGTTGCCAAGGGCGATGTTCATCCGTTTTACGCTTGGGCAAAGGCGCAGAGCGGGTTCAAGCCCGGCTGGAACTTTAACAAGGTCTTGTTGGATAAAGACGGCAATATCGTCAAATCTTGGGGATCAAACGCCAAGCCGATGGGTCCTGTAAAAGAGGCGATGGAGGCCTTGCTGGGCTAAGGCCGCCTAGAACCCCGCCGCCAAACGCGCGCCTTGGTCTATGGCGCGTTTGGCGTCCAGCTCTGCCGCAAGATCCGCGCCGCCAATGACATGATGCGCAATGCCCGCCAGCGTCAGCCGCTCTGCCAACCCGCGCTCGGGCATCTGACCGGCACAAAGCACCACGGTATCAACCGGCAAGACCTGCTCGACCCCGTCGCGGGCAATCCGCAAGCCCTCCGGCTCGATGCCCAGATAGCTGACGCCGCCGATCATCTTCACACCCTTCATCGCAAGGGCTGCGCGATGGATCCAGCCAGTGGTTTTGCCCAGATGGCGGCCAAGCTTTTCGGCCTTTCGCTGCAACAGCCAAACCTCGCGTTGGGGCGCTTCGGGCAGTGGTTGCACCAAACCGCCCGCGACATCCGCCGGATCACCAACCCCCCATTCGCGCCGCCATGCGGCTGGATCTTGGGCCAACAGATGCGGACCAGCGACCAGAAACTCGGCGACATCAAAGCCGATACCGCCCGCGCCAATCACCGCCACCCTTGGCCCCACCGGCGCCCCTTGCAGCACCTCGATATAGCTTAGCGCGCGCTCTTGCCCCGCAAGTGCTATGTCACGCGGCACGACACCAGTGGCGATCACCACCTCGTCAAAGCCGTGCAGGTCTTCCACCTTTGCCGCAACGCCCAAACGCAACTCAATCTGCGCCGCCGCGATCGAGGCTGCAAACCAATCAACCAGCCCGTCGAATTCTTCTTTCCCCGGCACGCGGCGCGCAAGGTTTAGCTGGCCGCCCAAGGCATTGGCGCGGTCAAACAATACCACCTGATGCCCGCGCTGTGCTGCAACCAGCGCCGCCATCATCCCCGCAGGGCCTGCGCCCACCACCGCCACCCGTTTTGACGACAAGCTGGGCGGATAGCTTAGAACCGTTTCATGGCAGGCGCGCGGATTGACAAGGCATGAGGTCAGCTTGCCCGAAAACGTATGGTCCAAGCAGGCCTGATTGCAGGCGATGCAGGGCGCAATCAGATCGGCCCGCCCCGCCGCCGCTTTGGCAACAAAGTCGGGGTCGGCCAAGAACGGCCGCGCCATCGACACCATATCGGCCGCACCTTCGGCCAGCAGGGCTTCGGCGACATCAGGGCTGTTGATCCGGTTCGAGGTGATCACAGGGATCGAAACCTCGGGCCGCAGCCGCGCGGTCAGATAGCTGAAGGCCGCGCGTGGCACCGAGGTGGCAATCGTCGGCACCCGCGCTTCGTGCCAGCCAATGCCGGTGTTCAAAAGGCTTGCGCCCGCGGCCTCGACCGCGCGGGCCAGCAGCACGACCTCGTCCCAAGTCGAGCCGTCGGGCACCAGGTCAATCAGGCTGATGCGGTAAATTAGAATGAAATTAGGCCCCACCGCCGCCCGCACCCGCCGCACCACCTCGACCGGCAGGCGCATACGATTGGCATAAGATCCGCCCCAATCATCGGTGCGGGTGTTTGTGTGGCGCACCAGAAATTGGTTCAGAAAATAGCCTTCCGACCCCATCACCTCGACCCCGTCATAGCCCGCGGCCTGCGCGCGCTGCGCGGCTGTGACGATGGCGCTGATCTGCGCCTCGATGCCTTCGGCATCCAAAGCGCGCGGCGCGAAGGGCGAGATTGGCGATTTTATCGCCGAGGCCGAAACGCAGTCTTTCGAATAGGCATAGCGCCCAGCATGCAGGATCTGCATCGCAATCCGCCCGCCCGCCTGATGCACGCGGTCGGTGACAAGGCGGTGGTTTTCAATATCTTGATCCGAAAACAGCCCCGCCGCACCCGGAAACACCCCACCTTCACGATTGGGCGCCATGCCGCCGGTCACCATCAGCCCGACGCCACCGCGCGCGCGAGTGGCATAAAATTCCGCCACACGGTTCCAATCGCCGGTTTCTTCCAGCCCCGTGTGCATAGACCCCATAAGCACCCGATTTTTCAGGGTGACATGGCCAAGATCAAGTGGGGCCAGCAGGTGGGAATAGGGCATAGGCTTCCTCCGATTTCGTCGAAGGATGACGCAGCAAGCGCGCCCTGTCACCCAAAACGCCGCGTCACCCTACTGCGCTGTCTCTATGCAATGCCGCCGGAAGGCCCGCTTAAGCATATCAAGTTCGGCCCGCAGCAGATCGACCTCTGCCCGCAGATCGTCTTCCATGGCAACACCCGTAATCACCGAAAAATGCTGTAACTTTTCGCCAGTCGCAAGATTGCGGATCAAAAAGGTCTGCACCCCTTCTGATAAAACCTCGATCGGGATCGGCACCCGCACCAGCCAATCGCCCTCACGCTCGGGCACGCGGGTCACGCTTAGTCCGGCCACGACCTGCTCTAGATGCACCACCTCCAACTCAGGTTCGGCGGCGATGCCGGTCAGCACCCCCTCCCAAATGCCCGAGCGGATCCTTGTCTTTGTCAGTTTAGCGTCCATTCTGCGGCCTTTACAGTTCTGCGCGGGGGCGGCGGCTAAGGGTGATATCCCGCAAGATGATTTGGTTCATCTCGGGGCCTTCAAAGATCAGATCAACCCATAGCCGTTCGACCCGACGCTCATTTATCTTTGAATAGGCAAGATCAAATTCGACCATCACCTCTTCCTCATTCAGGGGCAGTTCGCGCACAATCTGTTCGACATTGGGACCGTGCTTGATGTTCAATCTGGCGAAAATCTCCAGCGGTTTTTCCATCTCGACGATCACATCCATGCGAATGACATGCTTTTGCTTTAGGCCGCGCGCCGCATCTTCTGGCAGGTCAACGACCAGCGACAGAAACGAGCCGTCAAAGCGGAAAACGTCCATCCGAAAGCCAAAGGGCGCAATATCCGAAGCTCGCGAGTTGCGGATCTGGCGCACGGTCAGTTCAGAGCGGCGGCAATCGTGAAACAGCGTCGCGCCGTCAAAAATCTCGGACTTACCAGAGACGCTGGCAAAGCCTGGAATGGGCAGCGGGCCCTTCCAAAGATCAGGCCGCCAGGTCCAATCGGTGCCAGGGGGTTTGCGGATGATGTTCGAACCGATGACCGGCAACGCAAGCCGATGGTCGGCGGCATGGATCACCCGATCCAGATTGCGCCGAAGCGCGCGTGCCCGGCCGCGCAAGCCGCGCAAAGCATCCAGATCAGCCGTCTCTGCCTGATCGCCCGCAAAGCTCCAGTGCCGCAACACCCGCCGATGCAGATAGCTGTCGACAAACCTTGTCAAAATGCGCCGCATGAACCCTCTACTTTTTACCACGGCTTCAAGGCCAAGCCTGACACCGAAACCGAATCTTTTATCGCTGCTAAAATGTTAATACTCCATCCATAAGACAAGCCGACAAAGGGCGTCCCTAAAATCTTTCTGCGCCATGTGGCGCGGGCGGTCTATCGGTTGGCCTTTTGCAAGGCGCTGTAGCTGGCTTCTAACAACGCGCGGCCATCCTCGGGCAGCAGCGGATGTTCGACTGTGCCGGTGGCCGATAACGTCACCAAACGGCCCGATATGGCCGAAATTGCCCGCCAATAGCTGCCGATGGCGGCATCATTCAGATAAAGCCACAGCACAGACTCGCTGCCAGAGGCAGAAATCAGCGTCACATCTTCAGCCTTTGCACTGCGACTTAGCGTGGCACGACCCTCTTCAGATTGGAAAAACGCCGCAAGGGCGACACCGCCCGCCGTCATCACCCCGCCCGAGGCTTCGGCGCCGATCGAAATCGTCACCAAAGCCGCCACGACCTTTGATCGTGCCGCGCATCGCCCCAGAAAAACCACCGCTGTTTGCGCAGAGCCGGCCGCTGACTGCGGCTCGATACAATAGCCACGCGGCGCGACAACGCGAATGGCACCATCCAAAACCACCGTCTCGGCGCGACCGGACAGCATCGAAAGGCTTGGCAGACCAGACAGGCCAGAGCCCAGCTGACAGGCTGCCAAACTCAGGCACAGGCCAATCCCTGCTAATCTAACAAAAACGATACGCATAAATACTCGTCACAACTGCCCTACCCAAAGGGATAGTCTCGTCGTGGCTTTGCGACAAGGCGGATTGCCAAATTCGGTAAGATCAGCACAGAGTTGTTGCAGAAAAGGGAGCGAAGATGTCAGACAGTTTTGCCACATATGTTTCAGGTCAGGCCGATCTTTACGCCGCTTTGCGTCAGGTTGCGGCGCAAGGGGCAGAGCTGCCAGCAGTGATGCAGGCGCTTTGCGCTGGCGATAGTGTGGCGCAACAGACTGCAAAGCGGTTGCAGGCCGTAGACCAAGGCTTGCTCAGGGCTGTGATGCGGCGGGGGCGGGGGCTGGACGCGACCCAAGCAGAAGCCGCGGTGCGCGCCTATTTGTCCAAGATCTCACCCGCGCTGTTGTTTGCACCCGATCTGGCTAAAGCCAAGACCACCGCCCTGCTAACCGAGGGCCAGCGCCCAGATATGCCCGCTTTTTCTGACCCCAGCTTTGATGCTTGGTTTGCGGCGCAAAAGGTCGATTACGGCCTTGGCGCTTATGGCGAAAAGCGCAGCGTCTATCAAACCGCGCAGTTCGCCGATGCTGCCAGCCCAGAACGCCGCACGGTTCACACCGGTATCGATATTTTTGCCCCCGTGATGACGCCGGTTTTTGCGCCTTTGGCCGGTGTGGTCAAATATCTTACCTATAACGCCGATCCTTTGGATTATGGCCACACCCTGATCTTGGAACATGCGGCCGAGGGGGTTAGCTTTTACAGTCTTTACGGCCATCTGGCACATAGCCTGCCACAGCTGCTTGCAGTGGGCGATCCGGTGCAGCCGGGCCAGCATATCGCCGATCTGGGCGATTGGCATGAAAATGGCGGTTGGGCCGCGCATCTGCACTTTCAAATTATGACCGATATGTTGGATCAAACCGGCGGCAATTTCTATGGTGTCGGCCATGAAAGCCTGTGGGATGTCTGGAGCGGGATCTGCATCGACCCCAATCTGGTGCTGCGCATCCCCGCCGAAAGGTTCGCGCTGTAATCCCAGCCGAGTGTTGCCCTGCCTTCAACGATCCTCGCTAAAACCTTTGATAGAACGCAAGCTCGCCGCGTTCTTGCCCGATTTGCGGATCAATAAGGTCGCATCTGCCCACTCTATTCGCTTGGGGAAAACAATGGATCGACTGACTGAAATGGAAGCCTTTGCGATGGTCGTTGACCAAGGCGGCTTTACCGATGCGGCAAAAAAGATGGGGATTTCGAAATCTGCGGTCTCAAAGCATGTCTCGGCGCTCGAGGCACGGCTTGGTGCGCGGCTTTTGAACCGTACGACGCGGCGCGTCAGCCCAACCGAGATTGGTCTGGCCTATTACGACCGCGCCCGCCGCGTGCTGAATGATGCCGGAGAGGCAGATGCCTTGGTCACATCCATGCAATCTGCGCCTTCGGGCCTGCTGCGCATTTCAGTGGCAACTGATTTTGGCGTGAACCTGCTCTCGCCGATCTTGGGCGACTTTCTTTTGGAATACCCCGATATCACCGTCAACATGGTGCTGAACAACCGTTTTGTCGAATTGATCAGCGAAGGCTTTGATATGGCCATTCGTGTCGGTGAATTGGAAGACAGCACCCTGCGCGCCCGAAAGCTGACCGATACCACCAGACGGATGATCGCCTCGCCTGGGTATTTCCAAAAGCACGGCCGTCCGCTGAAAATCGACGATCTAAACGACCATAAGCTGCTGCATTATTCCAATCAGGCCAATGGCAATGTTTGGAAAGTTACCGCGCCTTCCGGCGAAAAGCGGCAGGTGCGCACGGCGGGCTGGCTGACAGTTAATGATGGTCAAAGCCTGCTGAACGCCGCAGTTTCGGGGCTTGGCATCGCCTATTTGCCCTCTTTCCTTTATGCCGATGCGATGAAGCGCGGCGAGGTGGAAGACGCGATCCCAAATCTGCCGGTGGAAACGCTGGGCATCTATGCCGTCTACCCGCCAGGCCGGTTTACCCAGCCAAAAGTGCGCGCTTTCATCGACTTTCTTGCGCGCCGCTATACCGACAAAGGCCCGGATCAGTGGTAAAGACTGGCCAAAGCGACGACACCTGTTGCTTTGGCTTTCGCGACCATTCTGGCTGGCGGCGGGTTAATGTACCAAGCCCAAATGCCGCGCCTCGATAATCGCCTGTCGCCGGTTCGAGGTGCCCAGCTTTTTATAGATATTGCGCAAATGAACCGGCACGGTTTTTTCGGATATTCCCAATTCAAGACTAACGTCTTTGGTTGAAAGCCCTTTCGACAAAAGGCCAATCACTTCGCATTCCCGCTTTGTCAGATTAAGCTCTGGCTGCCGCTCGCGGGACTTTGTGTCGAAATGCGGTGAAACGGTAATACGTTTCAGCAAATGCAGCGCAACAGTCGGACTAAGCGGCGCACCGCGATTTAACACTTCAGAGATCGCAGATTTCACGCCAAAAGTGGCATCGCCCTTCAACAAATAGCCGCTGGCCCCTGCTTTTATACATTCGACCACGGTTTCTGAATCTGACTTATCCGAAATCGCAATAACGGCTGTTTTCGGATGAAGTTTGCCGATCAAGCGGATGACTTCCAGCATGCAGTCATCCGAGAAATCTAGATCAACCAACAGAACATCGTAAAAGAATTGCAGCATAGCTTGTTGAAAATCTGGGCTGGATTTAAAGACCGATGTTTCCGCCACATAATCCCATTTCGACAAAACACCCGAAAAGCGATCCGAGAGGAAGGTTTTGTCTTCCAAGATTGCAACGTTGATCATTCCAGCCTCCCAGCTCTTGTATTTATCGGCCTCATTCAAAGAAACTGACAAAATACCCGAAATGCTTTGGCAGAAAATCACCGTACTAGGCGTTGGACTATAAGCACCGCAGACACAAAAGGAATAGTAAATACAACCCTAAGGATTATTAAGTACTTTAGGTTGATATTGATGGAACTACAGACAATATCCCGCCTTCATTCCCTTATGTCATTAATAACGTAGGTATTTGTAGGGTCAATATCCTGCACACAAAGACAGGTCTGAAACCCCCAAAGAGAATTTTGCTATATTTTTGGATAGTCAGCCCAAAAGCCAGCGCAACGGCCAGATCAAGCTTTTATGGGGCCGATAGGTCAGGTGGCGAGGAGAGTGGGGCGCAATCGTTGCGCACGGCGGCGGCCTGCGGCAACTCTGCCGCTTCCGCGCGATCAGCAGACCTGCACCACAGCAGGTCGGCAGGCAAAAAAAGAGCGGGCGCTGTGCCCGCTCTTTCATTGGCGTTAATCCGTTAGGATTAGAAGCTCATCGACACGCCGAGGTCGAAGGACGACTTAGCGCCTTCCGACTTCGAGACGCCACCAGCGACAGTAGCACCGCCGCCGAGGTCATAGGAAGCGCCAACGCCGTACGAACCGACTTTGGTGAACGACGAGGAGTAGAAAGCGGTCATAGCAACCGACGACATCGAGTAGTCAGCCGACAGAGCATAAGCGTTGTTTGCTGCGGTGTTCTTGTCAGCAACTTTAGCTTTGACGGTTACGCCCGACATTGTTGCGGAAGCCAAAGCAGAAGTTTGGGTGGTTGTGCCATTGTCTTCAAAGCCAACTGCTACCGAGTAAGCGTCGGTCGAGTACTTAACAGCAACCGACATCTCCTGCTTAGCAGCTGTGGTTTGGCCAAGGCCAAGACCAAACGACAGTGCGCCTGCCGAGTAGGTGTACAGAGCAGCGGTTTTGGTGTTGCCCAGGTAACCGATTTCGTTGTTCGAACCCAGACCGGTGAAGCCAACGCCCGAAACTTGACCAACGATTGCGTCAGCAGCGCCAGAAACATCGCCCATGGTCAACTTGCCGAATGCGCCGGAGATGAACACGGTCGAGTCGCCGTTTGCGGTATTGCCCTGGCCCGACTGGTCAGCACGAACCGAAGCGCCGAAGGTCAGGCCGTTGTCGGTCTCACCCGAAGCTGCGAAGCCAATACGAACACGCGACGTGAACGCCACGTCGGAACCTACAGCAGCAACTGCTGCCGATGCTGCTGCTGCAGTCTTAGCAGCTGCCAAAGCAGTGTTTGCTGCGGTCAAGTCAGCGGTCGTGGTTGCTGCATTCACATCAGCCTGTGCTGCTACAACTGCGTCTGCGTCAGCAGCAGCGGTTGCGCCAGCAGCTTTAGCAGTTACGGAAGGAGTGCTCACAACGCCCATACGGACCGAAGCAGTGGTTTTCACTTCAGCAGCGGCATAGCCGG